>CBDVCK010000001.1:0-43605 GCA_965372465.1 uncultured Thermoplasmata archaeon
CTGATACTCCCTTCCCGATTCCATAAATTCCTTCAATGCCTTTCCCTGGTTACACATCATGTCAATCCATTTCAATGATGAATTTTCTATGAAATCCTGGATATTCAAATCCTGAATATAGGTGTACAGGTTGGCACATATGGTAAGTGATGTGGGATTTATCTTGGGATGCTCTCCGAAATCCTCGATGTCGACCTTTAATAACTTACTTCCCTTTTTATATTCGGAGCATTTTTTTACACCCATTACCCTTGTAGGAAAATTTGTGGGCATTTCTGCATAGCACTCGTATTCCACTCCAAGACCTATGTTATTATTTCCAAGGGATCTTGAAAATTCGCAAGTTCTACAAATAGACATTACCTTAAAAATTCCCATCCAGTCTTTATTAATCTTTTGAAGTAATTATCAAATTTTTATAAATAAAGAATATTTAACAATGGATCATCTGACCTTTGATATTCATATCCTTTGTTATAGACAGAGCTATGCATCGCATAAATATTTGATTATCACAATCCGGTTCCCTGCTCCAGGAAGTACTCAGCGTAATTCATTCCCCGTTTTGCAATCATGGAATTTGGTTTCAATTCCATGGCTCTTTCAAAGTATCTTTTGGCACCGTTGTAATCATCAAGGCTCTCCATTGCAGTACCCCTTCGTGCAAATGCATCAGGGTTTGTTGGATCAAGCTCGCAAGCCTTATCAAGACATTCCATTGCCCTGGCAACCTCTCCCAGATTTAAGAGTGCAATACCGTATTTGAACCACAACTTGGAATCATCATCTTGAGTCTCTAGTTTCCTCTCCAGTTTTTCAACTTCACTGCGTGCCTTATCTATCCTCTTTAAAACCTTTTCATGTGCCGGTTGTGCAAGCTCATGGTCCGGAACCAATTCCAGTGCTTTTGAATAGTATTCCAAAGCCTTCACCTTGTTGCCGTAAAAATCCTGGACCCTCCCTTTAAACTCCCAATCATTGGCTTCGGAAAGATCAATCTGTCTTTGATAGTGACTGGATTTTTCCTCATCCCCAAGCTCGGTTGCAATGGAAATAAGCCTTTCGTAAACCTTCTTTGAGTCCACAGGCCTCCAGAAGTATTCCTCGATTTCTGCCACCTTTTTGTGAATTTGTGTAAATTTCTCTTTTGCTTCCCCCAAATCGGATATGTTTACAGTATCCATGGCCTGAAATAAAGCCTCGATATTCCTCTTCATACTATCCGATACATCCAATTCTGCGAGTTTTTGTATTTCGTTCATGAGCTCTACAATGCCTTTTTAGAATTAAAAGTTAGCCCTGCGGACATCTTTGATGTTTAATTCGGTTTTTGGGATTTTTTAACGAGCAAAGAAAGGACCCAATAAGGTTCAGGAGGGTTCGTCAATACCTCCTCATCATTTGCTTCGGCAAACATTTAATACCAATCATGATATATGCTGTTTTGTAATATTTGGATAGGGGGAAATTGCAAGTGACTGAGTTTAAAAATATACAATATACAAAGGATGAACATGTCGCAACAATCACTCTTAACCGGCCACCTCTGAATGTTCTCAATATTGAGATGATGAGGGAGATCAACAGCGTAGTTGAAGAGCTGCAGGATGAATCCAAGCTGAAGGTCGTGATTTTTAAAGCAGAAGGAAATGCTTTCTCTGCAGGTGTTGATGTGGCTGATCATACCGGTAGGAAAGCCGAGGAGATGATTCACATTTTCCACGAAATCTTCTTTAACATGACGAAAATCCAAGCACCCATTATTGCCCTGGTAAACGGTGCGGCTTTAGGTGGAGGATGTGAACTTGCTGTGTTCTGCGACATGGTTTTAGCCTCGGATAGGTCCAAGTTCGGGCAGCCCGAAATCAAAGTGGGAGTGTTTCCACCAATCGCCGCCGTGATATTTCCCTGGTTTACCAACTTCAAGAAATCAATGGAATTACTTTTGACCGGAGACACCATCGATGCCAATGAGGCAAAGAACCTTGGTCTTATCAATGCTGTTTTTCCCGCCGAGAGTTTCGAAAGTGATGCAAAGAACTTTATCGAAAAGATAACCGCGAACAGCTCGGTTGTTCTGCAGCTGACAAAAAGGGCAATGGATGAGGCGTACGGTGAAGATTATCATACCGGTGTTTCCAAGGTGGAGAATATCTATCTGAACAAACTTATGAACACCCACGATGCCAACGAAGGATTGAAGGCATTTTTAGAGAAAAGAAAACCGGAATGGAAGAACGAATGAAGGTGGGGATAGAATGGAGTTGGAAGGTCATGTTGCCATTGTTACAGGAGGAAGCCTGGGTATAGGTTCTGCAATCGCTCTTGCCCTGGCAAAGGAAGGCGCCGATATTGCACTTAATTACAGAAAGCATGATGCAGAAGCTAATACTATTGTTGAGCAGATAAAGGGGATGGGAAGAAAGGGGATGGCAATACAGGCGGATGTCTCAAAGACAGAGGATGCCAGGAACATGGTAAAGAGGGTCAAGGAGGAATTTGGAAGACTGGACATACTTGTGTGCAACGCCGGAATCAACATGGACAGTGTGATTTGGAAGATGTCTGAGGAGCAGTGGGATACTGTAATTTCAGTCAACCTGAAAGGGTATTTCAACTATGCAAAAGCAGTTGCTCCGATTTTTAAAGAGCAAAAGCATGGTAAGATCGTAAACATAACCTCGATAAACGGTCTGCGCGGAAAATTCGGGCAGTCCAATTACTCTGCAAGCAAAGGCGGAATTATAGCCTTGACAAAAACTCTTGCCAAGGAACTTGGGAGGTATAATGTCAATGCAAATGCAGTGGCTCCGGGTATGATAGGAACCGAGATGATGCTCAAGCTCCCCGAGGAATGGAAGCAAAAGGCTGTAAATGAAACCGTTCTTGGAAGGATCGGAACACCAGAGGATGTGGCAAATGTTGTCGCTTTCCTGTGCACAGATAGGGCCAGGCATATCACTGGTGAGGTCATCAAGGTGGACGGCGGGCAGTACATCTAAAAAGGTGATTGTTATGAAAATCGGAGTTGTGGGCATAGGCCATGGAATGTTTGGAAAGAGAAACGATGCAACTGTTCAGGAGCTTGCATTCGAGCCATTTTCCGAGGCTATGTTGGACTGCGGTATCTCGCAGAATGAAATCGATTCTGTTATCGTTGGCTCTTCTCCTGAGTATCACAAACAGCGCTCCCTACCAGGTGTTGTTGCCGAATACATTGGCATGAACCCCAAACCTACCTTCTTAACCGAAGCTGCCTGTGCCTCTGGCTCAGCTGCACTATATTCAGCATACGGATTTATCAAGGCAGGTATGTTCGATGTTGTTGCCGTAATCGGCGTGCAGAAGATGATGGAGCTTTCCACACCCGAGATTTTGGCACTCATGGGAAGGGTAGGAGATGTGCAGTGGGAATCAAACTTCGGAACCACGTTTCCCGGATATTATGCCATGTATGCAAGACGGCACATGCACGAGTTTGGAACCACAGAGGAGCAGATGGCCCAGGTTGCGATAAAGAATCATTTTTATGGCACCAAGAATCCAAAGGCCAGATTTCGAAAAGAGGTGAGCATGGAGAAGATCATGTCCTCGGCAATGGTGGCATCACCTTTGAAGATGTACGACTGCTGCGCAAATGCGGACGGTGCAGCCTGTCTCATCATAGCCAATGAGAATATGGCAAAGAAACTATCAGACACTCCTGTCTGGCTTGAAGGTGTGGGAAGTGCAACTGCTCCATTTTCGGTTTTGAATCGGGCTTCCATTTCCACGATTCCAAGTGCAGTTGAGGCGGGAAGGCAGGCCTACAAAATGGCAGGTGTGGGTCCTTCGGACATCCATGTTGCAGATGTTCACGACTGCTTTACAATTGCAGAGATCATGGCCTACGAGGATTTGGGATTCTGTGAAAAAGGTGGAGGAGGAAAGTTCATAGAGGATAAGCAGACCTACATCGGTGGAAAGATCCCGGTCAATGTGGACGGCGGCCTGAAATCAAAGGGCCATCCAGTGGGTGCCACCGGAACTTCAATGGCAGTGGAGGCAGTGAAACAGCTTCGCGGTGATGCAGGGGAGAGGCAGGTTGCAGGAGCAGAAGTCGCGCTGACCCACAATGTGGGTGGTATAGGGCAGTACTGCTTTGTGAACATATACAAGAGGTGATAAGATGGGTTTTGAAAGATTCGGCAAGGTTTCATTTGCTCCTTTTACAAAGGTCTCCAAGTTCGTGGATTTTCTGGATGAGGGAAAGATAAAGGGAACTATTTGCAGCAAATGCGGAACGTTTCATTTTCCTCCAAGAGGAGATTGTGTATCATGCCCATCTTCCAAGGTCGATTGGAAGGAGATCTCAGGCAACTGCAAACTTGTGACCTATACTACAATTCATGCTGCTCCTTTGGGATTCGAGGATGACAAACCGTATACCCTTGCCATGGTGGATCTGGAGGAAGGAGGAAGGGCCATGGGGTGGACAGAGGGATTGTCTGAGGAGGAGCTGAATATCGGGATGGCTCTGAAGCTCGAGATTAAAAAGCTGCCTAATGAAAGGTTTACTTTTGTTTTGAAGGCGTGAGGTTAATTCATCATTCCCGAGGTTTTGCAATTGGGGCACGTAACATGCCTAGGACTCCCTGTTCTTACTACTGAAAATCGATAAAAGCAGTTGGGGCAGGATATCGGGATTGTTTGCTGTAAGGGTTGACTTTGATTCACGAGTTGTTGTTGAGGTTGGGATTGAGCTAGAACCTGCGGTTGTGGCACAACGGTTTGAGAAGTTGTTTTCTTCTTTTTTGCTATTGCCATGACTACAATAACCACAGCTAAAATAACAGCCAATAATACAGCTAGAATAAGATACATTATCTGAAATTCTTCCTCCTCTGCTTTAGGTTTTCCAATGGTCGTGAAACCAAGTTCATATTTATCTTCGAGGTCCTTACCTGCCATGTCATTCGCTTGAGTACCAATCGAGATTTTATAAAAAGTATCATATTCAAGGGGTTCTGTGAACGTGATTGTCAAGGTCTTGTTGTCGTTGCTCCAGGATAATGAATACTCAGTGTACGGATCAATTGAAAGTGCGGATTCAACGGATTCTGTATCCATGGGTTCGCTGAACTCAATTTCGATTTCCGAGTTTAATGAAACATCTTCCGCATAATTATCCATGGAGGATGATTTTATGGTTGGAGATGAGGTATCTATATTAAAGACAAACCAAATTTTATTTACATTGCCTGCAAGATCCACAGCTTTTATTGTAATAACATATTCCCCTTCATCCCAACCTGCAGCATTAATATAATAGGGTTCTGTGAAAGTTATGAACGAACCTACGTTAATCGAATAGCTAACGGTTTCCAAATTATTATCCGATATGTCAAAATCAAGATTGAAAGATTCTATAAGCATTGATTCATTATCGGGTGAGGTCAGTATGATTTCAGGTGCAATAGAGTCTTTGGTAAATACGTATAATTCTTCATTGGAATTACCAGCTTGATCACGGGCATGGACAAGAAGAGTATTTCCTCCTTCTGGCCAACTGCTTCCATCAATAATATAAGGATCCGAAAGTAGTATTTGATTTTGGGAATTAAGTGAATATAAAACCTCATCCAGGTTCGTATCTGAAATCGTTAATTCTATTTCCGGGGAGGAACCAATGTATGAACCTTCCACAGGTGAAACAAGAGCAATTGCCGGGGGCACAGTATCCACATAAAAGTGATACACAGCTGTTTTGACATTGTCGGATGTATCTTTTGCCTGAACCTCAACTTCATAATCCCCATCGTTCCAATTTCCGGTATCTATATCATAGGGGGAATTAAGAATCTGGTTAGCCCCACTATTTATTGAATAAGTGACTTCATCCAAATTCAGATCAGAAACAGATAGGTTTATTTTGGTCCCAATATCGATGAAAGAGTTATTTGAGGGTGAGATGAGCTCAATTGCAGGGGGTGTGGTGTCAACTCCCCAGGGTTCCATCAAGGGATAATTATCAAAGGTATCAATTTCAATTGCATAAGGGGAATCACCTATACCATCACCTCCTGAGATGTCCTGGTTAGCACCGTTTTTCTTATCCGCACCCGAATAATCATCCCAGTAATTTCCACCTGATGGATAGCCGTTGTCCCATTGGTTTCCGGAAATAGTATCATCATATGCTTGGTATGCATTGCTTATGATATTGTTGTGATAAATCAAGTTATTGTAGGAATCGGTTATGTTGAATCCCCAATTATTGTCGATTAAAGTGTTTCTTGTATTCACATTATTATCTGAATTGAAAATGAAAATTCCGGCACCACTCCAATGAGATGCGATGTAGTTATTATTGATAATGTTCCCATTGGAAAATCCAAGCATTATACCAATTATACCATCAGAGAGAGTATTATCACTTATAATATTCCCATTAGAAGCCAAAAGGTCGATGCCAACCCAATTGTCCAAAGCATAGTTATCTGAAATATTATTCTCATTAGAATAACTTAACCATAAACTATAATCGTTATTCCAGAAAGTATTACTTGAAAATGTATTATTGTCAGAATAAAAAAGATATATCCCATACTGTTCAGTTGAGGATATGTTATTGGAAGTGATTAGATTTTTATTTGAGAATCCCAAAAGAATACCTATATAACTATCGGAAATTTGCTGGTTCTCTACATTAACATTGGTACAGTTGGCAAGAATCACCTGCCCAGCTCCTGATGGAACTGTTCCTGCAGTTTGGTTCTTCCAATAATAAACAGGCTTTCCATTAATGGTATTTGATGTATCAATATCGTGAGTGTTCCAGTGTTCAACAAAAATACCACTGAGTACAAAACCAGTATCTGTCATTGTGTTATCGGATATGATGCTATATATTGAAAAATCAAGGCTTATGCCATCATATTGGGTGGAAATGATATTACCCGAAATGGTAATATTACCTGAATGACTGATATCGATACCTTCAAAATCATCAACAATATTATTTGTGATTATACTATTGTTTGAATAATAGATATAAATTGCATCTCTGTTGTCAGTAAAAAAATTGCCAGAGATCGTGGCATTGTGAGCATTGTTTACCTCAATCCCAGCATCCCGTGGATTCCCATTTGGCCCGCTGTCGATAACCGAAAATCCACTCACATTCACCCAATTTGCAGATATATGAACAACATCTCCGACTCCCTGACCATCGATTGTTGTAGTATCCCTATCCTCTCCTGTAAGATTGATGGTCTTATCCACAATCACATGCTCGTAGTACGTCCCGCTGTAAACATATACCGTATCTCCTTCATTTGCTGCATTTATTGCCATAGTTATCGTAAAGAAATCCGCTCCTCCGCTGTCATCAACTGTAATTGTTGTTCCGCCAATAGTAGGTATGATTTCTATAATAATCATAATTGAACCAAATACTACCACAAGACAAAGCCAAGGTGCAGCTATCCTCCTATACATTAAAGAAGTTAACGGGCTAGCCAGATAAATACCTTGCGATTTACTATTAAATGTTCATTCCAGCATCTCAACAAGGAGCTCCGACATATCCAGAACCCTTATCTTCGAGTTAATCCTCTCCGCAGCTTCCCTGAGCTGGTGAGTACAGAACGGACAGGCGGAAGTCAATACCTCAGCCCCTGTATCTTCTGCTTCCTTCAATCTTTCATCTGCCATTTGATCAGATAACTGGGGAAATCCTGCTCGCACTCCCCCACCTGCACCGCAGCATCTTGCATTATTTCTGTTTCTTACCATCTCAACAAGTTCCAGGCCGGGGATGTTCCTCAAGATGTCCCTTGGAACATCGTACATACCGGAGTGCCTCCCCAAATGACAGGGATCATGATACGTGACCTTCATCTTGGTTTCCGGGAATTTCAAGGACCCTTTATCAATAAGCTCCATAAACAGCTCCAACACATGCTTTACCTCAAAATCCAAAGGGCCAGTCATCTTCTCGTAGTCGTATTTCAAGGTCTTAAAACAGCCCGCGCAGGAGGTTACAACCACATCTGCTCCGCTCTTTTGGATGGCATCCACATTGTGCTCCATCATTTCCTTTCCCAAATCAACATTGCCGGTTCTCAACATGACAGAGCCGCAGCACCATTCATCGGAACCTAAAAGTTCGAATTCCACCCCAGCCTTTTTCAGCAATTCTATAGTACTTCTTGCAATTTCATTGGCACGATAGGTTGCCATGCAGCCAGGGAAGTAGAGGATCATCTACCCCCCTCCTTGGCCAATTTTGCTAGTTCTTTTCTTGCGGAATCATCCTCTCCAAATGGATTGTGGAATTCCTTTATGTTATCCGCAATCTTCTTGTGGCTTTCATGTTCGAAACCCTGCTCAACCAGGTATGCTCTTATGCTTTCCACGATATCAGGGACCTTTATCTGGGAGGGACAGGTGATTGTGCAGTTCATACAGGTGGTGCACTGGTAGAGTTTTTCGGCAAGTTCCTTTGAAGGCTCAAGCTTGCCTGTCATGAGATTGTAGGCCAAGATGACCTTGCCTCTTGCATTTGTGGATTCCAGGGAAGTTTGACCAAATACAGGGCAGCCAACCCTGCAGAAACCGCATTTCACGCAGATGAGGATTTCATTGTCTACGAAATCTCCAAAGCTTTTCAGTTTCCCGGTCTTTTCCAGAAGGTCCTGGTAAGCAAAGAAATCGAAGATATCAGTATCTTCCCCGTCAAGTGATAATTTCCCTGGATTAAGTATATCATTGGGATCAAGGGCTTTTTTAATTTTTCTCATGACCTCAAGACCCGGCCCGTGCTCCTTTTCCAGAAACGGTGCCCTTGCCCTTCCTACACCGTGCTCGGCAGTAACTGTTCCACTGTATCTCATGGGTATGGCTATGAGCTCGTCGGCAACCTTCTTTACCTTGCCCCATCCATCCTTGTCCCTTACATCCAGGATGAATGTGGTATGGAGATTGCCGTCACCGATATGGCCGAACGATGCAATGGTTATGTCATTATCCTTTGAGATTTTCTCTGCCTCCAAAATCGCTGCCGGAATCTTGGAAATCGGTATCCCGAAGTCCTCTGCTATGGGGATAAGTCTATATCCTTCCCGATAGCGAGAGAGAGCCGAAACAAGACCTGATCTCACCTTCCAAATTTCTGCTCTTTCATTTGGCTCATCTGACCATCGAAGGTCCTTTCCATTATGACTCTTGCAGATCTCCAATATCTTGTTGATATGGCGCTCCACTCCCTCCTTGTTTCCATCCACCTCCATCATCAGCATGCCTTTGATGCCTTTTAAATCAAGATTCATGGATTCTGAAACGACGTCGATGCTGATATTATCCAGAATTTCACAGGCCGAGAGAGGAATGCCTGTTGAGAATATCTCCCCGATTGCATTTCCTGCATCTTCTATACTTCCAAAGGAAGCAACTGTGAAGGCAATATACTCGGGTACTGGAACTATCCTGAAGGTGATTTCGGTGATTATACCAAGGGTGCCTTCGGCACTTACAAAAAGGTGGGTCAGATCGTAACCCGAAGAGGTTTTCGGGGCTTTGGTCCCGGTTCTTATTATTTTTCCGTCTGCCAAAACAACCTCCAAGCCGAGAACATAATCCTTCGTGGTTCCGTATTTTATTGCTCTAACACCACTGGCATTTGTTGATACCATTCCACCCACTGTGCATATAGAAGAGCTGCCTGGATCAGGCGGAAAGAAGTAATCAGGTGCAAGGGCTTTGTTCAGGTTCTGGCAAATCACACCTGGCTCCACAACTATGTATCTATCCTCGGGTTTGAACTCCTTTATTTGATTCATCTTCCCCATATCCATCACGATACCGCCTTTTACAGGCAGAACAGCCCCTGTTACACTTGTTCCGGAGCCCCTTGCAGTGACAGGAATTTTTTCTTCGTTTGCCAAGGCCAGTATTTTTGACACTTCCTGTGTTGAACTGGGAAAAACAATCACATCGGGTTTTCCCTCGTGAACCGACATATCCCTTGAATAGCAAATCAACTCAATATCGTCCGAGACAACGTTCTGGGTGCCTACTATCTCCTCAAGATGCTTTATGTAATCCAAGAGAATACCTCCCCGATCTACGCTAAAAGCATAAGATTTTATCAGTATTTATTGTTTCGGGGAGGGGAAGATTTGCAGATAACAATAAGATAAAATTTATAACCTACTTCCTCTATCCTTTGGCGGTGATCATATGGAAAATCAATCTTCTTCCGAAAATGTGCCAAAAAGTGTAGATACACCAGAGCAAACTCCGCCTTCTGATTATACACCACCTGCGGATTATAATCCACCACCTTCGGACTATCAAATCGGAATTAAACAACAACCTGCAAATATGCCTCCTTCGGGCGGTTATCCACCAGCCGGACCTGGCTATCCCCAGGCAGGATTTAGTCCTGAAAGATTCTTTACTTCGGATAGACTCCCCAAACTTATTATATATGGAATAATTCTAATGTATCTAGGGGCTATCATTATCGTTGCAGTTACTACTCCTGGACCGCCAAATTCCTTTGCCGAGAAATACGACGGTGACAATGACGGTAATATGGATTCAGATGAACGCAACGATTATAACCAGGACAGGGAAACCTATGATACCGTACGGGACATAGGGGTAATAGTGGGCAAAATTATCTTCAATATTGGCATGTTGATCATTCTTCTTGTCCTATTGGCAGGCGGTTTTATAAATAGACATCTTGATAAACACATACGCCTTGCAATGATACTTTCCGCAGGACTTATAATCGCTTGGTCAGGTTTAATGACCTGATGGCAACTGAAGTTTAAAAAACTAGTCTTTCAAAGCCTTTGCCGCCTCTTTGGCAACAGAAACAACACTTGTTTCATTCTCTATTGTGTCAGTGGAGATCACATTATCACATACCTTCTGAAGCTTTGGGAGCGCGTTTTTTGCGAAAAGACCATGCGTACAGGCAGCATACACCTCAGATGCTCCTTGGGATTTTAACTGCTCTGTTGCCTTTACGATTGTGCCCCCTGTGGCTATGATATCGTCCACTATGACCACCTTTTTACCCGAAACCGAGAGGTTTTTTGTTTTCATCTCCACTGTTTCGCCGTCAATGCGTGTTTTTTCAAGGTAGTCCCAGTTGCAGCCAACCACATCCGCAACCAACTTGGCCAGATCAGTTGCACCTTTATCAGGGGCAATGATGATATCAGGTGATAGATATTTAAGATACGCACCGATTTGGGGCATGCCAGAGATGTTTTTTGCTGGTATATCGAACCAGTTTATGATGCTTTCTTCGTGTATGTCCACAGTGATTATTGAATCTGAGGAAAGCTGCAGGTGTTTTGCTATTGTCCTTGCACTGATGGGTTCACCGGGATTGAATTTCTTGTCCTGCCTTGCGTAACCAAAGTAGGGAATAATCGTAACAAGCTTCTTTACATCAAACTCCCTAATTGCGTCCTGGAGCAGAAAGAGTTCGATTATCTTTTCATCAGGATAGGCGGTTTGAACCAGAATTACATCCTCGCCATCCAGGTTATCATGGATTCGCACATAGCCTTCGTCATCCGGAAAGCGTCTTGATTCTACCTTGGCAAGGCTTACTCCCAGCTCCACAGAAAGTGTTTTTGACAAGGAATTTGAAGCAGAACCTGAAACAACTATCATTCCATCACCCGAAGGGGGAATAGCGATTTGTCAGTTTTATACTTTCGATTAAGTTAGAAAAACAAAAAAAAATATAGAAGAATGATAAAAAACCCAAGGGAATTCTTATTCATTCTTTTTTAAAATCTTCGTGGGGGTCTGCGCTTTCTATAGCAATCCTGGCAATAAACAGGTCTGGTGCCATCCGGTTTAAACGGTACCTGGGCTTCTTGTCCACAATCTGCGCATGTTACGGTATGCATTTCTCTTGGAGGTCGGTTGTATCCACCACCGCCTCCTCCTCTTCTTTCTCTATACATTTTTATACTATCCATTTTTTCATCGAGTTCTCTTCCGAAAACCCGGTATGTTACAGAATTATGCATGTACTATTTAATACTATTGACAATGGATATTGGCTTACATTGGTGGGTGCCGGTTTTCTATTAGAAATCCAAACCACTACCTTAATAAACCAAAAGGCTATTTACAGCAGCATTCGGTGAAAAAAATGGAGATGGGGATCGTTTATACCATCATAGTAATTCTTGCCTACATATTGATTTTAGTCGCACTTAAATTAAAAGGAGTTTTCAAGAAGGAGACGTTCTCTTTGTGGGGCCCTTTTCTAATGTGGCGGACAGAGAAGGGTAAGAAACTCATTGAGAGGTTGGCCCAAAAAAAAAGGCTCTGGCAGGTATATGGCAGCATCTCCATTGGAATCTGTGTTTTTACAATGATATTGATGATGTTCTTTTTAATCTGGGCTGCAACCCTTGTTCCTTCCATACCAAAGGATCGAGCACCCTCGCCTGAACTCATGATAGGTATTCCTGGTGTAAACCCGATCATCCCCGTCTGGTACGGCATCATTGCACTGGCAGTGGCCATTGTGGTTCACGAGTTTGCACATGGTATATTGACACGTGTTGCGAATTTAACTGTCAAATCTCTTGGTATAATCGCATGTATCATTCCAATTGGAGCCTTTGTTGAGCCGGATGAAGAGGAATTGAAGACAACAACCAAGAAGAAGAGAATGAGATTGTTTGCAGTGGGGCCTGCGACAAACATCCTCTTTGCCATCCTTTGCGCAGTGCTGTTCTCATGGGTGTTCATGGCTTCCGTGTCACCTGTTTCCGACGGTGTTCTCCTGGGGGGTGCATTAAGGGACAGCCCGGGATACGATTCAGGTATGAACAGGATGTGGATGGAAATTACTGAGATAAACGGCACCCAGATAACAACAAATGATGATTTCCAGAATGTGTCTGCACCGGAGCCTCTTCAAAATATAACTGTCACGTACCTCTACAGAGGGAAATTCAACACTGTTGATGTGATCTCGGGTGTGGTTGTTATCCATGTCTCTGAGGACTATCCCGCTGATTTAGCAGGTATAAAAGAGGGTATGATATTTTCTGAGGTAAACGGAACCCAAATAAGAAACGACAAGGATTTCAGAGATGCCATGAAACTGACGTGGGCGGATCAATACATCAACATGTCCCTGTATGAATACAATGAAACTATTTCATCATATATCTTGTTTCACACCAACGCAACCTTGGAAGACAAGTACGAGTATTACGATAAATACTATCCCTCATATATGAACGATGAAGAATTCAAAAACAAGGGTTTTTTAGGTGTATCACACAGCTACCTCGGTCTTGAGGTTGGAGGTAATCCCAAAGTATTATCTGACAGACTATCCCGTCCTTTTTCAGATGTGGATTCCATGGATGAAGGTATGTTCAACCTTGCAACCTATATCCTGTTACCTTTTCAAAGGATATCACCGTTCCCGGAAGCTATGACGGAACTTTATGAAGTTAACGGACCGCTTTCGGTTCTGCCCCCTGAAATATTTTGGCCCCTTGCCAACATCTTCTATTGGCTCTTCTGGTTGAACATCATGGTTGGAATGACCAACGCTCTTCCTGCGGTTCCCTTGGATGGAGGACATATATTCAGGGATGGCCTAGATGGGATAATCACCAAAGTCAGAAAACGGCTTTCCGATAAGGACAGGGAGAGGTATGTGAACACCATATCCTTTTTGTTAGCCTTAACAGTTCTTTTCTTGTTTATTTGGCAGCTCCTTGGCCCCAGGATTTGATGAGATTCTTTTCATAATGGCATTAAAACATGCCCGCAGCCAGTAAAAAGCTATAAATACCCAATATATATATGAAAGATTATTATTTAAATAGGTATTATCATTCCTTTGATTGTGGCACTGGGGGATATATGACATGGTAAAAAGAGCATTTAAAGCTCTGATAAGTTTGACGATACTGGGTATCTTACTGTTCTCCTCATATGAGATGGTAGCGTTGAGTTTTTTAGATATTGATTTTGACGAACCACAAGAATCGGAGGTAGAGAAGGAATCTCAGGCCCCCTTGGATCCTTCTCCCATCACCTACAAAATCCGGGATGATAAAGATTCGAATCCCCAGCAATCAAATGTTTTTCCATTGGGTGAATTTTACCCTGAAACAGAAGAGGGTGATTTATCTTACCTGAAGATCGAGCCCGAACTGCTTTATGGATTAAAGAGTGCAGATACGATGGAGGTTGTGATTACAGCAACTGACATGGCAGAAGTGCGGGAACTTCTAGGCTTCGAAAATCAGAACAATGAACTTCCAAAGAAGAAATACGAAGGACGACTCGATACAGCTGTACTTGAAGTGGAAAGCTATATGATTCCGAAGATCGCTTCCTTGAAGAGTGTGGTGAGTATACAGATATATACCCTTCCCAAACCTCCGCAATTCCCTGAGGAAACGGGTTTCGATTCAGGCTCCGAGCCAATGATGTGGAATGCTGTAAAATATCATGGAGCAGATGAGGCCTGGACCCAGGGTTACAATGGCTCCGGTGTAAAAGTTGCTGTATTGGACACAGGTGTTGATTTCGGGCATCCTGATCTCAATGGGACCCAGGCCAGGGATGAGAATCCATCATCTCCGTATTTGGGCTGGCCTTTGGCTTTTGATTCAAGATCCATGAACAGCTTTCTTTCCTCAGGTGGTCAGGGTTTTACAGGATCAGGGGGGGAGGACAACTGGTTTTCAGATACAAGTTCCACTGATACCGATGGCGATGCAAATGATATTCTTGATTCCACAGGATACAACGTAAGCGGAATCGTAAGCCAGAGCGGGGTATACCATTACGGTCTGCATCCAGATACGAGATTAAGGATTATTCATGGAAACTATGTTGCGGTCCTTGTCGTGGACGAAAATTCTCCTGGAGTATATGATACAGTCTATGTGGATTTGGACGACGACGATAATTTTACTGATGAAAAACCGTGCAGAAAAGGCGACGAGGTATCATCCCATGATACAGGAGCTGACGGTATTCCGGATAGGTCTGGGGGGATGATATATTTTATTGCCGACGGTGTAAACCCTGTTCCATATTCTGATGTCATTGCAGCAGAAAATGGTTATTCATTACCTATACCAACTTCTGGTGACCTTGTAGCATTCATGATTAACGACCCAACAGAAGCAGCTGGAAACCACGGAACACTGTGCGCCTCTGCAATTGCAGGGCAGGGTATCATCGGAGGAGGCAGGGTAAAAGGAACGGCTCCTAAAGCCGAAATCATAGCAGTAGGAAATATTTACCAGGGAGGAAACAGCTTCGATAACTATTATTTCGCGGTAGAGGGTTATGACGGCATCCCAGGCACAGGAGACGAAGCACAGATATTAAGCTGCAGTTTCGGTGATTCAGAGGTAGTGCGGGGTGGATGGGACTTTACCTCAAGGTTCGTTGATAACCTGACAACCTACTATGCTCCCAATGTTACCTTCTCTGTGGCCAGTGGAAATGGCGGTTATGGTTACGGAACCGTGGCCTCACCAGGTTCCTCCATGGGTGTGATAACCGTTGGCGCTGCACTAAATAAACGCGAAACCGAGGTCATGTACTGGTCGAACCGAGGACCAAACGCCGTGGGTCAGTTGGATCCTGATATTGTTTCTGTGGGAGTTGATGCATACGGTGACACGCCTCTTAATCAGGGGAATAATGGTAACAATGCATACAGGACATGGAGCGGGACAAGCCTGGCAACACCAGTTACCGCAGGTATTATCGCTCTTATCTATGATGCATATTTTCAATCACATGGTGAGTATCCAACATCAGAGCTTGCCAGAGAGATAATAATGTCCACAGCCGACAATCTGAACTATGATCCCCTTGTTCAAGGTGCAGGTTTTTCAAATGCCACAAGAGCTACAAAGGTTGCCAACAACATCTCAGGGTTGCTACTATCCCCATCCTTCTGGACCGCAGGAGGTTATAGGGGAGTGGATTACGATGCCTTTGCGCACATCATGTTCCCGGGTGAGAGTGACAACATAACATTCTCGGTTTCAAATGCGGATCAGAACAATGCAGTGGATGTGTATATCTCTGATTATATACTTTCGAGAACCAATACGCACACAGTGGCAATAGAGGCAAATAAATCCAATGAGGATGGTTCCAGTAATCGCCCTGATTTTCTGATTCCCTTATATGATTCAAAGAACAACATCTCCCATATTCCAAACGATACAGCACTTCTTAAAGTGAGTGGTTTCATGCCCTATGATGAGTTTGATCCCGATATGAACTATTTCAAAAATAACGACTTTTCCATCACGATTTACAATTGGAAGGATAATAACGGCAATGGAAGTTACTGGAACGATACCAATGGTGATGGTATATCCCAGACCGGGGAGATCGAATGGTCCGAGTTATCAGGGGGGGTAATTTGCTCATCCTCGATTTCAGCAACCACGGAAGAGGCCAGGATGCATGACCCACTGGATAGGGTTGATGATGGAATTATAGTTGGTGTGTTTCATGCCCCGCAAAGCGGAGCTCCGGAGATATCCCATATTTATATTCAATCCCAATGCTACAACAGAACAGACTGGGATTGGCTTTCTGCGAACTCATCATATCTAGATGTTGATGCTGATGGAACATCAACATTCAATGCTTCCCTGACTGTTCCCCCAAACACTCCAATAGGCCTTTACGAAGGCATAATAGCAATCAACGATACTAGGAACGAAACCGCCTTGCCAGTGATTGTGAACGTTGCAGGAGACTCCCCCCAGTTCAATTTCGGGGGAAACACCATGTCAACCCAATTGTATGCCAACGATCAGGTATTTGGCGCCTTTCGATGGGGTTGGAGATATGAAGGTGGAGATTGGAGGTTCTACTTCATCGACATTCCGGATTCATATTCGGTTACTCCGGGAACGAAACTTATCGCGGATGTTAAATGGGATAATTACCCAACAGACATAGATGTCTTCATTCTTGGCCAATCCTCTGATTCATTTTCCTCAGGGATGCCAGGTAGATTCGGACCCTATACACTTGGTATCAACGGAGCAAGCACCGACGAGTACTGGTTCAACGGAATATTCAGATTCGGAACCTCAACAGGGGGAACCCAGGAGATAATATCAGCTGATCTCGGACAGGGGCTCAATGAAATAATATTACATAATGTACTGTACGCTGGAGAGTCCTTTTCCGAGAATGCTACCGGTACACTGGGAACAGTCAATGTTACGCCCTATCCCTGGGATTTGGGATTTATTGAAGATTTCGCAAATCTAACTGCGACACAGCAATTTTCTGTTCTTTCAAGCTTCAACCTTTCAGGAATCAATGTAGAAGCCTTCGGTGTGTATCCTTCTATGGAATATCCCGACCAACTCGTCTACCAGAACGACCCAAACGACGAGACCACAGCAAACTGGTCCAAGGAATTCGATGTTTCAAATGCAGATTACATAAAAGTCAACATAGGAAGCGATGTGAGCATGGATATCGATCTCTTTCTTTTAAGAGATATAAACACCAACGGTGTTCCAAATTGGGTATCCGAGGAAGTGGCCTCCTCCACCTCTCCAAATGAGAATGAGGAAATAATTCTCAACGCTCCTCCTGATGGTAAATACTGGGTTTTTGTCCATGGCTGGAGTGTACCAGTTGATCCTTCCATTTTTGACTGCACAATCGAAGTTGTCCATGGAAATGATATAACGGTTACTGATGTACCTTCCGGTAGTATTACAGGAGGGTTACCCGCATATTTCAATGCCTCTTGCTCCTTACCACCGATCGGGGGGAAATACAGAGGTGTTGTTACAATCGGCCTTGATGATCTATCCGATTCCATAAGTGTGCCTTTCTTAGCTGAAGTGGAAAGTGAAATCCCAATAATCTGGAACCTTCTACCAATCAATGGCTCATGGATAAATGATACCCAACCCACTATAAGCGCTCAATACAATGATTCCGGCTCTGGTGTTGATGTTTCACGGGTGTTCATCTATCTAGATGGTGTTAATCATACTACAAATGCAACGATTACAGTGAACTCAATTATCCTTATCCCTCCATTTCCTCTAACTGAAGGCAACCATACAATAGATTTGATAGTTACTGATATGTTCAGCAACCAGAATTCCACATCATGGCAGTTTTTGGTGGAGGGCGGAGGACCTGTTATTTATAATCAACAGCCAGGCAATAATACATGGGTCAATTTTGCTCAACCCGTAATCGGTGCCCAGTACTATGACCTGGGTTCCGGGATCAATACTTCTTCTGTGTATCTCATAATTGATTGGATTAACTGGACAGCTTTTTCAACCATCACCTCCAGCTCTATTTCGTTCAATCCCGGATGGCAAATGGCAGAAGGCGATCATAATGTATCAGTTTCTGTTGCTGATAATTGGGGATATCAGAACTTCTCCTTCTGGGAATTTTACATCGATACAGTACAACCAACAATATCCCTGAATTCCCCAGCGAATAATTCGATTATTGCCCCGGGCCCTATTTTGAATTTCTCAATTTTGGATTTAAATCTGATTGGAGTCAATTTCTCTATAAACAGTGGTAGTGATATCCCTCTCTCTGCTCCATACGATCTTTCCACATCAGGGTGGCCGGATGGAGATTACACTATCCAAATAAATGCAGTTGATATTGCACAAAATTCCAATTTCTCCTGGTTTTTCTTCAACATTGATACAACCAAACCCCAAATCCTTTTGAATTCACCGGGGAATAATTCAATCGTTCAAAGCGGAACCATTTTGGACTTTGATATAATGGATCCAAACCTAGTGGAGACCAATTATTCAATCAATGGTGGGTCAGAGAATCCGTTTTTTACACCCTTTGATATCCCCACGGCAGCATGGTTGGATGGAGATTATATAATCCAAATAAATGCAGTGGATACGGTGGGCTATTCCAATTCGGCCTGGTATTTCTTTACCATAGATTCCACAGAGCCAGTCATCATTTTTAACGCTCCTGATAACAATACAATCATTCCTGGAGGAACCATTTTGGATTTTACCATTTCTGATCCTAATCTGTTACAGGCCAATTTTTCACTCAATGGTGGATCCGCTGTTTCCTTTTCTTCTCCCTATAATCTATCCACATCAGGCTGGTTTGATGGGGATTACACAATCCAAATCAATGCAATTGATATGGCAGGAAATTCTAAATCTTCATGGTTTTTCTTTACCCTTGATTCCACCAGGCCAGTCATCATTTTGAATGCTCCTTTGAACAATTCTTTTATTCAAAGCGGGACGATTCTTGACTTTACCATTGTGGATACAGACCTTATCGAGAGCAACTACTCTATCAACGGTGGATTTGTTGCCTCCTTCTCTTCTCCTTTTAACATCGACACAACCGGATGGCTGGATGGCGATTACACAGTTCAGATCAATGCAAATGATTCGGTTGGCAATTCAAATTCTTCCTGGTTTTTCTTTACCATAGATTCCCTGAGGCCAGTCATCTCGAATTTACAGCCATCAAATGGAACAATGATCAATTCCTCTCAACCCACAATAGGTGCTCAGTATGATGATTCGGGCTCGGGCATAGATACCTCATATGTGTTTGTTTATGTTGATGGAGTGAACCAAACAGTGAATGCCACGGTAAATCCTGATTCATTCAGCTTCATACCATCATCCTCAATATCGGAAGGGAACCACAGTGTATATTTGATAGTAACGGATCTTGCTGGGAATCAAAATTCAATAACCTGGCAGTTTATTGTGGACAGCACAAACCCCATTGCAGAGGCCGGGGAAAACATTACAGTTTTTGAGGATGAAATCATAGTTTTCGATGCAAGTGCAAGTTCGGATGAAAACGAAGTTTTCAACTATACATGGGATTTTGACGATGGAACTTTTGGCTATGGAGAAAGTCCATCCCATAACTACACTAAATCCGGAACATATAATGTTACACTTACTGTATGGGATTTCGCAAATAACAAAGCGACAGATTCAATAACGGTCTTTGTGAACAATGCTCTACCCATTGCAGAGGCAGGTATCGATCAGATCGTGGATGAGGGCGATATGGTATTTTTTGACGGTGGTGATTCATATGATTCTCCTTCTGATAAATCGAACTTGATATACACCTGGTACTTTGATGGAGGTATCGTGCTTACCGGTAGGACGGTAAGCCATGTATTTTTGGACGACGGCATATATATGGTTACATTGACGGTTGAGGATGACAACAGTGAAATTGACTCCGATACCCTGAATGTTACAGTCAATAATGTTGCACCACATGCGAATATCGGAGGACCGTATTCGGGTGAGGAAGGAAGTCCCGTTGGGTTCTTAGGTTCGGCAGTCGATCCCGGTAATGACACATTCACCTATGAATGGGACTTTGATGAATCGGATGGTATAACATATTCGGATTTCACAGGGCAGAATCCATTGCAGACCTGGCCTGATGATTTCACTGGCACCATATATTTACGGGTAACTGATGATGATGGTGGTGTGGGTATCAATTCCACAACCGTAACCATCAACAATGTCGCCCCGGTAGCCAATGCCAGCGGTCCCTATTTTGGGAATGAGGGCATGCTAGTAAACCTCTTGGGCTCGGCTGTGGACCCGGGCACCGATATCCTAACCTATGAATGGGACCTGGACAATGATGGACAATATGATGATTTCACAGGTGAGAATCCAGAATGGTCATGGCCTGACAATGGTGTGTATACAATAGGGTTGAAAGTTACAGATGACGACGGTGGTGAGGGTACAAATACAACAACAGTAACAATCTATAACCTGGCACCAACAGTTTTTACAGATGAGGTATACTATGGTGATGAAGGTTCCGTTTTCAGCTTCACAGGTAACGTCACCGACTCTGGTATATCAGACACCTTTTCATATCTGTGGGATTTCGGAGATGGGCAAACAAGCACGCAAGAGTTCCCGACCCATGTTTACAATGATGATGGAGTTTACACAGTCACTCTAACTATAACGGATGATGACGGGGGTGTCGGAGCTAATTCGACAATGGCCATAGTTTACAATACTCCCCCAACAATTGAGGAATTTGACGGTAATATCACAATTGTAGAAGATGTGCCTTTCATACTTGTAATAAATGCCTCAGATGCTACAGGTGATGAGATAACTTTCGAGGATGACTCGCAATTGTTTGATATCGGTAGCAATAGTGGTAGAATCCAATTCACCCCAACCAACAACGATATCGGGATATACGCAGTTACAATTACTGTCCGCGATGATGATGGAGGTACCACCACCCTAATTCTGTTAATTGAGGTTCTGAATGCAAATGACCCTCCGGTGCTCGAAGAAATCGGTGATCAGACTGCAACAGAGGATTCCCAATATACCTACACTGTTTTGGCAAATGATGTGGATATTCTTGACACTTTAACATTCTCTGATGATTCGTCGCTTTTTGATATCGACCATGATACCGGTGTGATCTCCTTTACTCCGGTAAACGAACAAGTGGGAGTGTATCTGGTTACCATCACGGTGACAGATTCTGAAGGCGCCCAAGATTCCGAAGAGGTTACATTTTCTGTTATTAATACAAACGATGCCCCTGTTTTAAACAGCATCCCCAATCAAGAAGCCGTGGTGGGTGAAAGATTCAACCTAAGAGTGACTGCAATTGATTTGGATAATGACCTGCTATCATTTTCTGATGATTCGGAATTATTCATTACTTTTCCATCCACAGGCAATATTTCGTTTATACCGAGAAAAAATGATGTTGGCATTTACACGATAAACATAACAGTATCTGACGGGCACGGCGGGCGAAACTCGCAAACAATGACCCTGGAAATCGTGGATGCCCCTGAATCGGATGAAAGTCCCGAATGGCTTTCATTACTGTACCCTTTCATACTGATAATGGTGGTTGCCATTATTCTTCTATTGATATTGTTGATGTACTTAAAAAGAAAAAGAGAAGATGAGGGACAACATGAACCTCCACCCCCACCTGATGATACTCTTCTTGAATCACAACATGGACCTCCACCCCCGCCTGACGATAATCCTCTTGAACCCAGAGAACCACCATTATCCCAAGAAACAATACAACCTCAAGAGCAAAATGAGGTTCCACCTCCACCTCCTCCGCCACCACCAGACATAATAGAATAACTTCATTCAAAAAGGCAAGTTTTAATTATAACAAAGGTAATTCAAAGGCAGGTGTAAAAATGACTGAACTGCTTTATATGAAGGACATTGAAGGTAATTACATCAGAGAATTCGATGCAAAAATTGTAAAGAAAAAGGATAATTATGTCGTATTGGACAAAAGCGCGTTCTATCCCTTGGGTGGGGGACAGCCCTCGGATACAGGTATGCTCAAATGGGAAGGTGGCGAGAGCATGGTCACCGAGGTTCAGAAAAAAGGGATAATAAAACATATAGTCAAAGGCGATATTCCCGAGGGTGAAGTACACGGTATACTGGACTGGGATAAAAGATATGCCCACATGAAGATGCACACTGCACAGCATGTGATATCAGGCGTTGTTTATGACCTGTATAAGGCCAGGACCGTGGGAAACCAGATCCATGCAGATTATTCCAGGGTGGACTTCTATCCTATCAGTCTAACTGAAGATGACTTGAAAAAGATCGAGGATGCATCCAATGAAGTGATTCAGAGGAGCTCACCTGTAAAAATCTATAACGAGGAAAGAGATAGTCTTAAGAAAAGGACAGACCCTCTGCGCTCGAATCTTGATCTCATTCCATCATCCATTAAGAATCTACGAATCGTTGAGATTGAGGGATTTGATGTCTGCCCATGTGCAGGGACACATGTCAAATCAACACAAGAGCTTGGAAAGTTAAAAATTACAAAAAAGGAGAACAAGGGAAAGGATAAGGAGAGAATCGTATATACTTTGATGTAAAGGCTTCTTTTTCAGATCAAGTGATTTTATGGGTATCGTAAGATTAGGTAAACTGGCGCTGAGATGGTGCAATGACTGCAACCTGCCGGTTCTTGAATCCAAAGCATGCGGTATATGCCAGAATGAGACAGCTCAGGTAAAACTCACACCCCCTGGTGATGTGAGACCTGCATTTGATGTGGATCTTGCCCTCATCCGCGATACCCTTGATTCCCAATTCGGAGCAGGTTGCGGTGATATACTTATTCCCGAGGATAAAATCGTGATTTTGAACAAGGCCCCATCCCAGGACAGGATGGATGAAATCATTTTAGACGGTCGTGTTCTGGGGACACTGCGCTATGATATTGGTGAAGGATACAAGATCATTTTGAGAATGCATGCAGCACAGCAGATCGAATCAAATATATCGAGGAACTGGGTGATGGTGGATCCCGGAGCTGTCACCCCAATTGAAAAAGGTGCAAACGCACTTGCGGTTGGCGTTGTAAAGATATATCCGGATATTGCCAAGGGAAACGAGGTTGTGGTTCTGAGTGAGGATAAAAAGGCATTGGCAATTGGAAAGGCCAGTATGGACGGTGAAGATATCATCGGAAACAGAGGCGTTGCAATTAAAACCAGATGGTACGGAAGGGAAGTTTACCAATCTTTACCTTCAGGCCAGACCTGGGATGATGCAATTTCAGCGAATTTATGGTTCTTTGAGAAAAAGGTGAGCAAGGCAATTAAATTCATCAAAAAGGTTTCAAGTGAGCAGGAAAACGAGGTCGTGGTTTCATTTTCCGGAGGAAAAGACAGCCTTGCAACTCTCCTTCTTGCCTTGGATGCCGGTCTCAAACCCAAGGTGCTGTATGTTGATACGGGCCTTGAGTTTGCTGAAACAAATACCCATGTTAACGAGGTAGCCCAGAAATACGGCCTGGAAGTTGTCAAGGGGGATGCCAAGGATGCATTCTGGGAGAACGTTGCGAATTTTGGACCGCCAGGCAAGGACTTCAGGTGGTGCTGCAAGACCTGCAAACTTGGTCCCACTGTTAAGCTAATCAAAAAACACTTTCCCAAAGGAGTCGTGTCTTTAATCGGTCAGAGGGCATATGAATCAGAGCAAAGGGCGAGAAAGGGTGCAATCTGGAGGAACCCGTGGGTTCCGGGTCAGCTCGGTGTGTCACCTATCCAGGACTGGACTGCCCTGCACATATGGCTCTATATTTTCGAAAAAGATGCTCCCTACAATGTCTGGTACGAGCGGGGGCTGGAGCGAATCGGATGCTGGCTCTGTCCTTCCTCAGATGTTGCTGATTTGGATGTGGTAAAAAAACATTATCCAGACTATGAAAGATGGGAGCGAATTTTAAAGGATTATGCAGAGAAAATGGGCTATTCAAAAGAATGGCGAAAGTTCGGATTGTGGAGGTGGAGAAAGCCTCCCAAAGGAGTGATGGATTATATTGATCAGAAGGGTATATCCTTGAAAGATGAAGAGGAAAAACCCCGAATTGAAAGTTCCGGAAAATTCGAATTCTTCTCTGCCGAAGGTTATCAACCCTGCGAGGGTGGAATGAGCATTGAAGGGGTATTCAGTAGAAGACTGGATATGAAAAGAGCAGCAAACCTCCTGAACATCCTAAGTGAAGTTACCTATGACGATAAAACAGATTCATGCTCTTTTTCTGATGTGGATGTATTTGGCGAGGGGGGGATGGTGGTAAGAGGCAGGGATGAAAAAAAGACAAAAAAACTCATGAACAAGGTTAAGGACACGATAATACGAGCACATCTATGCATAGGATGCGGGATATGCACGGGAAGATGCGATTCTGGTGCACTTGAAGTGGATGAGCAGGTGTGTGTGGATGAGGAGAAATGCATTCACTGCGAGGAGTGTCTGGGGCCTTGTCCGGTAATAGGTTACGGGGATAGGGAGTTCGAATTTTAGGCCGGTATTTGAGGGTTGTTATCCCGTTAATTCTTCCATAATTAGGTACCCGCACTATAACCACAGTGAGGGCATTGGATCGAAGTTGCAGATAATGGACTTT
Source organism: uncultured Thermoplasmata archaeon (assembly GCA_965372465.1). Taxonomy (GTDB): domain Archaea; phylum Thermoplasmatota; class Thermoplasmata. The sequence continues at coordinate 25,030 of CBDVCK010000001.1, forward strand.
CAAATGAATTTTGGCACTGCGGGCATTTGAGAGTTTGCATTTCAATTGGAACTGCGGTTTCCGTGGTTTCTGTCACTTCTAAAGAAGCAACTTGTGCACCACTCTTTTTTCCTCCCCTACTCCCTACTGCTGCTAAAATGACGATAACCAATACAACAATTACAATCAATACAATATATAAAATCCAATCTGTGGTCTCCTCTTCTCCTGCATCTCCTGATTTGGCCGGGTCCAGAGGGTATTTATCATCAATATCAAGGACTCCATCATCGTCGTCGTCTTCATCTACTTCAAGACCTGTGGTTGAATCATTTTCATCATATCCTACATTCCAATCATCAGGCTTGCCGTCGTCATCAGTATCTATACTTGCTGCAGGATCCAAAGGAAAATCATCTTCATCATCGTCGAATCCATCATCATCATCGTCATCATCCGCATTGTCACCGGTTCCATCCTCGTCAGTATCCCTCCATTCATCGGGATCTTCCGAAAAGGCATCAATATCATCCAAGTACCCGTCATTATCATCATCCGTATCTTCGGAATCAGGTATACCATCTCCATCCGAATCAGAAAACACTTCCAGCGTGAAATCCGTTAAATCACTCCCGCCATTACCATCGGAAACCGATACCTCAACCCAGTAAGAGCCTATACCATTGCTGCCAGGCGTTCCCGAAAGAATACCTGAGGAGCTTTCAATGCTCAACCAGCTCGCATTTGTTTCCAAGTCCCAGCTCAGAATGTCATCTAAATCATTATCTGTGGCTTCATAATCAACACTGTATAAAACATTCTCATATGCCGAATCGATATCGTCGGTAACAATTACGGGGGCATTATTTTGACTCAAGACTATAATAGTGAAATCTGTGAAGTCACTTCCACCATTTCCATCCGAAACCGAGACATTGACCCGGTAAGTGCCCACATCGAATTCATCAGGAGTTCCCGAAAGAACACCTGTGGAGCTATGGATACCCAACCAGCTTGCATTTGTATCCACATCCCAGCTCAATATATCCTGATCATCATCTGATGCTTCATAATCGATATTGTATAGCTCATCCTCATTTGCAGTATTTACATTGCTGATTGTGATTATAGGAGCGTCATTTGTGTTTACAACAGTTAGCGTGAAGTTGGAAAAGTCAATTCCATTATTACCATCCGAAACTGACACATTGACAGTCCAGGTTCCTACATCGCTGTTATTAGGAGTACCTGAGAGGTTACCTGAAACTGAATCGATAGAAAACCATGCATCTGCATCTGTCCATAAGCTCCATGTTAATGGATCTCCGTCAAGATCATCTGCATCATAATCGGTAGAATATTGTGAGTCCTCATAGGCTGTGGTGTTATCGGGTGTTGTGATGGTTGGTATATTGTTCGGGAGGCTTAGATTGTATATATATGCTGAGCCCTGCTCATCTTCACCACTGATATTATCCCGGTTAGCCCCTATTATAAAAGTATCATAACTGATAGAAACAGAAAATCCAAAATAGTCCCCCGCCTCACCATCCGAGGCTGTTATCATATCAACCATACCCCAGTTGTTATTACCACCCTGGTTACGGTAATAAATATACACCGAACCTTGATCTACATTTACATCGATATCATCCACACATGCACCAATAATTATCGTATCACGATTAATTGAAACGGAATTTCCAAAATAGTCCCCAAATTCACCATCTATTGGCGAGAGCTTGGCAACTACTCCCCAGTTATCTATACCCCCTTCATCACGTTCGAAAATATATGCAGAACCTATAAAATTATCTTGTTCCGATCCTACTATAAGTGTATCTTTACTAACCGAAACGGAATTTCCAAAATTATCAAGCTCTCCTCCATCAGATGCTGTAACCTTAATAACTAGACCCCAATTGTCTGATCCTCCTTGATTACGTTCAAAGATACATACAGAACCCTGATTTGTATTTATTCCGATATCATCACAGTAAACTCCAACGGCAAGCGTATCATTACTTATGGAAACGGAATTACCCAATTGATCATTCCCTAAACCGTCCAAAATGGTTAGCTTTGTAACCTCGCCCCAATTATCTGGACCTCCTTGGTTGCGTTCATAGATATACGCAGAACCTTGATCGACCTGTCCACCGATATCATCACGAGGTGAACCAACCACTAATGTATCACCATCAATGGAAACAGCGCTTCCGAAATAATCCTCGTTCAATCCGTCTGAAGCTAAAACTTTTACAATCTCACCCCAATTATTTGGTCCCCCTTGGTTGCGTTCAAAGATATACACTGCTCCTTGAGAATATGTCACTCCACTATCCTCATAAGATGCTCCAACAGCTATCGTATCCCCTGAAAAATAAACTGCCTCACCAAAGTGGTCTCCCGCTTCACCATCCGAGCTTGTTAGCTTAACAACCATCCCCCAATTGTCAAGACCTCCTTGATTGCGTTCGAAGATATAAGCTGAACCTTGATTATTGTTTGCACCAACATCATCAAAGCGCGCTCCAACGACAACAGTATCACCATTAATGGAAACAGACTGGCCGAAGTTGTCACCAGCAGCGCCGTCAGAGGCAGTGAGCTTTGCAATCTCAGTTGCTAAAAGAGGGTCTATTGTGAGGGGGTATACAGCATTAGTATCATTTACTGAGATTGTGATGCTATCCGAAAATATACAAAGCGCGGACGGGATAATGTGCCCATATGCATCTGTAACTATTAACTTTCCATAATTAAGAACAATCCTTCCAGAATCATCCAGAAATGCAATGTTTTCCCCCTCGTTAATGGTCTTTGATGTGAGAGTGGTTTGAAGGTTCATCTCGAATAAAAGATTCCCGGTTGTTATGGGTTGCGGCGGTGCGTTTATCGTGAACCCGTGCTCAAGTCCTTTTTCGTCATTGACGTACCAGCCAGTCAGATCTTTATTGTACACAAATTCAATACTGTTTTCATTCACTACAACTTCAGGATCATCATTTATGGGAACTATGTTTCCTCTGTAACCATAACCTGCAGGAGTAAGAAGCCAGGACCAGTCCTTTCCCGAACTCGGATTGACCAAAACCGCTCCATCATCATATGTAATTCCCCATTGATGCCGAGGATTCGAGGCCATATATCCTTGGGCAGTCTGACTCCAGGTGGGATAGTACCTAGATTCCTGTAGTCGAACCTGTATATCGTCCCATTCAATAGCGGAAAGACCTTCTGGAATCTCTGATATCGTATGTTCTTCATATTCGCTTAGGGCCTCACTTTCCGGGTCAATTTCTAGATTTGAACCTACATGGGATACCTCTAAAAGAACAATCGAAAAACAACCTATTATCATTGTCACTGATGTCACTAAAGCCATTAGCTTCGCATTACTCACCCTATTCCACATTTGAATTCCCCCATTGAACTGTAAAAGCATACATTATTTATATAATTAAGTATAAAAAAGGGCCTTATTCCGTAATCAGTCAATGGGACAGGGAGTTTGAGTTTTGATATATTGTATTTAATGTTCCACTAAAAATGAGATAATGTAGTATCAGCTCTACATTCATCCAATCCCAACTCACTAACATCCTGAATGTATGCAAAGCTCTGGGGAGCCTTAAACTCGTCATTATTCTTTTTAGGATCAATTGGCGGGTCGAATCGTTCCACTTCTTCTACTTCGAATCCATATCCCTTTGATCTATCCCCAAAGTACGAGAAAAACCTTTCTTCTTCTATTCCTCCTTGTGCTCCGCATTTCTCCCATATTTCTTCTGGAGTACCCTTAATAACATTTCGAATCCGGAATTTCCCCACAATCATCTTCTCAGGATAAGAAGAATAGATAAAAACCTGATGAACCTGTTTAAGAGGGATCTGTTTTCTGAATTCAAATCGTTTAAATCCGATTAGAATCTTTTCGGCATATTCGGGTTTTATAGACAGGATTATGTCAACCATCCTTTGACTCCCTCCGAATATTCTGATAGGATATATCATCAATTGTTACTATACTTTGTGGCGGGTGTTTGAATACATTCAGCTTTCTGAGTTTTTCACTAGGAACATAAGAAGGAAGTTGTCCAATGTATCTAAACAATATTGCCAGGGCACCTCTTTCATATAAAATTTGTAATTCATCTGGTGAATAAACAGATCTTGGTCCAATAAAGGCAATAAGCTCATCAAGTGAAGAGGGGTGCCTCATTGTTGATTCAACTACGCCGATTCCAGTGATACCCTGTTTTTTCTTCGAACGGTAGAATAAAAGTATGTCCCCTGCATTTATCTTTGTAATTTTTGAATTACAAATATATGCTTTTTTTATTGTATTTTGTTCGATTACCATTTCCTTATATTCATCCAGTAGAGTTTGACGCAATGGAACATCTGGAAACAACCTATCGTGATATTCCGGTCTTATTGGAATCATGAATTTGTTGACATGATCTCCATCGTAGAAATTGGGAAAAAATTTTTTACAATAATCGAGAGGACGCATTTCACCCAAAGATGCGGGTGCCATGAAATCTTTAGCATAAATTAATTCCCCTTCTGGGCTTTCATCGATTTGTATAAACCCGAAATCTTCCAATAATATCCTTAAATATTCTTTCTTGGGATAAGTAGTTAAATATGTTGTTGATAGATTATTTTTTACACAGTATTTAAAAGTCATCTTCAGCAGTAATTCTCCAACCTTCAAACCTCTGACATTTTCTGATACTTTGAACGTGCAAATTTTAAGCACTTTTTCTTTAGATTCTCTAAATATTTGTTTATCTTTTTCAGTATAAATCAATAATGCTCTTAACTCTCCACCTTCCCCCCGCCAACTCCAACACATTCTCCCTTCCTTTCCTTTGCTTACAAACCAATCATCAAATCCAGGGTAATTTTCTCTAAGACTATCGAAAAAATCCGATTTAAGATCCAAATTATGAATGGGAATATTTTCTAAGAGAATATGCCCTGGAATATATCTTTCGAACTGTCTCTTCAAATATAATAAAGCCTGGGATACTGAAAGCACCCTATCCCCTATACCTAATTTTCCAGCTTTTCTATGAATCCCAAAATCCTCGGTAATAAGGAAGTTGGCTGCATTTTTAAAGATAGAATATAATATCTTGTTATCCACTTCATCCTGGGGTCTTGATACCCCTCCCACAGCTTCAGTAAAGGACCCATCAGGCTTGGCAGTATCTTCAAGAACAGGGTATTTCTCAAATTTTGACCTATGTATTTTTTTCCTCATCATATCTGTATCTCTACTTAAATCCTCAAGAGACGCTGGATGAACCATAATTGTAATATGATGTTTTATGGCTAATGATAGGAGTTCTGCAACTTCAGATTCGATTATTTTATTAGATTCGCTTTGAATAAAAACGTTTGTATCAATGAGGACCCGCAATTTACCACCTTACATTCATTAAATCCTTTATAACAACAGGTTATATATATTTTTACATACTTAAATCTAAAAGAGAGGGGGGAATGAAAGTATACTATCTTGGAATAAATATTGAAAAGAATGTTTTTCGGAATAATGACTGGAATGATTCTTAGTATACATATGAACAACGTGAAGTGTCTTATTATATGTCTTTAGGGAAGGACATAACCGATGCAATCCGTATGGGCACAAATCAAGTCGTTTTTCCAAAGTCTTAAATAAAATTGTGCCCATACACCGATTGTGAGCTATCTAGAAGTAATCGAGAGAAATGGAAAAGAGTACTACTATGTGACCAAGAATTTCCGTGTCGGTCCCAATAAATGGAAAAAGGTAAGAAAATATCTTGGAAGGGAAAAGCCCGATAAAAAAACCTTGGAATCAACGATTAAAGCACTTGAATTGGAAGCAAAGAATCGTGGGATGTTTATTAAATCAAAATTCGCATACTTGGACGAAACGGATGCTGAGAAACTCGAGGATGTCCATAATGCCTTCAGGAAGTGGTTCGGAAAACTTCGAATAGAAGATAGAGAGTCATACCAATCCGATTTTCTCATTCGATTCACATACAATACAAATGCAATAGAAGGCAATCGTCTGAGCCTGCGGGAAACAGCAATGATTTTTAACGAGGGTATAATCCCAGAAGGTGCATCTATCAATGATTTCAATGAGGCATTAAACTCCCGAGACGTGTTCGGATACATTAAAGAATACAAGGGGGAGCTGAACAAGCGCTTCCTTCTCAAGCTTCATAAGGAGGTGGCCAAAAATACAAAATGCCGGATCATTGGAGCTTACCGTGATTCCGAGGTGAGGATAAGCGGTTCGGACTGGGTTCCGCCTCCTGCAGAAGAACTGCCGGATAGGATGAAGAAGTTCTTTCAATGGTATAACAACCATAAAAACAGGTTGCATCCAGTAGAGCTCGGAGCTTTAGCGCATGTAAAGCTGGTTCAAATTCATCCATTTACAGATGGAAATGGTCGTGTTGCACGGGTTGTGATGAACTGGATACTTCTTAAGAAAGGTTATCCCATGTTTTATATTGAGACCAAAAAGAAAATCCATTACTATAATGCTTTGGAAGCTGAGGACAAGGATGAATTAAGTGTGTATATCAAGTACATTGCGAACACAATTATTAAGCAATTTACCTTCACAAGCAAGGATAAAAAATAGTTGATAAGGATGGCGAGGCGAATATCTGGAGGAATAATCCCTATCTAGATACATAAAGTGTTCATATATTATATTCACATTCTGAAAAAAGGATAATCGGGTCTTCTCTCTATACATTTCCCTAAAATATATAAACTAAATCCCAATCCGCAAAATCAACACCACAAATCCTCTATATAAAAGATTGAATCTTAAATATATAGATATCGGAAACATTCATTTTCAACCGATACCGATATTGAAATTAACACCTCATAGTTAGAGAAAAAATAAAAAAGGAAAAAGAGGAGAGCTTAAATTGTCTCCTCGATTACCGACTTCGTTAGTTTTGAGTGGGGAATTCGTATTTTTCCTGTTGCGGTTCTCAAAACCATATGGTACCTTCCTATTTCATCAATGGTGCCCTCAAACCCCTCCACCTTGATCTTCTGGCCTACCTTCAGGGTCTTTTCGGTCTGGATGAAACCAATAAGGTTATGGAAGACATCCTTGGAGCCGTATGCAAAGCCCGCACCTAGGCCTATGAATACTGCTGCTGCAACTATTGCAAAGATTATATAGAGTATGGGCACCGCAACTCCCACCTGGGCCAGGGCCATGACAACTGCAAGGTAAATTATCAAGAACTGGGTCGCTTTTGAGATGACTTTTGGGAAAGGTAGGTCCACCTCTTCACTGTGCTCCAGTATTTTCTTCTCGACCCAGGTTGCAAACCAGAAGCCGATTATGACAATGAGCAGCGCCAGGAGAAGGTTTGGAAGCCACAGGATCACGGTGTTAACCAATTCCGCAAGCATATTGAATGCACCTGTGGAGTTCAGGACGGCAAGTGATAACTGGATAAATACCAGCACCACAAACACCTTTAAAACCGCCCCGATAATCTTTCTGATAATTCCCTTTTTCTCCACCAATTCCTCCACGGGTGCAATGAACTTGTCGAACTCGAATTCATCCAGAAGTTTCATGACAAATTTGACCACGTATTCAGCCACTATCAAGCCTATAACAAGGATTGCCATTGCAATCAAAACCAAAGGCATCACAAGAAGTATCGGGTTTATGAAGTCCGAGAAGATACTGATAGCGAGGATAGATAGGGCCAATTGAATGAAAATCAAGATAATGAACATCTTTAAAAACATGAAAACGAAATCAAACATTGAAAATCCGGATTTCTTTGTATTCTCGTCGAACTTCTTGAGATCCTCTTTAAAAGGACTCTTCTCAATGAGATATTCCTTTGTTCGATTTATTGCAAGATCGGCAACGTAGAATCCAACCACAATAACAAGAATGGCTATGAGTATTCTGGGTATGAACAGGATTATAGGGGCAAGTATTGTATTAAGCTGCTCGATTCCGGCATTTGCCAAGGCTATATCGATTATTATGAGGAATAAGAACCAGAAAAAGAAAATACCAAGCAACTTCGCTAAATTATCGAATCCAAGAGCTTTAAGCGAATCTGTAAATCCTATTTTACCTGCGATCTTGTTGATACCGATACGGTCCAATGCTTTTGTGAAAACCTTTGCACCTATCTTGGATATTAAATAACCCACAATTAAAATTATAATGAATATAGCGATTCCCACAGCAAGCTCTTTAAGATTCTCCCAAAATCCCAAAACCATGCTTTCAATGGTTTCCATTATCGTTGGAGGGGTCTCTGTTATAAAGTAGAAAATTTCGTCTACCGAGCCAAGTGATGCGTTTTGATAATCGCCTCTTATATGAATTGTGTAATTTTTATTTTCTAAGAGGTTTAGAGTAGGCTTCAAAGTGAGGGTCCTATCGTCATTGGACCAGATCTTTTCAACAAAGTAAGGATCAGGTGTAATATCCACATCTACAGTACCTATCTCCATGGTGTTATTGAATTCTATTATTATCCATCCGTCTACAGGAAAATCCTTTTCACCATTTTCGGGAGTGGACCTGAAAGCAGATACAGTCGCTGGCCCCAATAATAGGGCGATCAATGACACGATGCATATTATCGAGAATATTCTTGATTTCATGTTATTCCCTTCGACTTTCCAATAAAACATTGATATAAATGATTTTCTTGCCGAAACGGCAAATCCTTTAAGTACCATTTCTCCGATTTGGCAAATTTACCGTCTAAGAATTGAAAGAATGGGATTTATTACTCTAGGTATTTCACTGGAATGCCTTTTCTCTCTCCTATCTGGGCAACGGTATGAACTGTGAAGTTCTCCACAGGCATCCCTTCTATGTTTTCCATGATAAAGGTTCTTTTGTGATGTGCATTCTTGAAGAAGGCCTTGATAAAAATTGCTGTGCCTGAAGAGAGCCTGAAAGTCTCGTACACCTCATCATACCCCTGCAATATCTTGATGCAGTTAACTATATTGGAAGGTTTTATATCAAAAAGAATGAAAGTCAAGATAGGATTGTCTGATTGCATGGGATTCACAACGGTTGTGTAACCCTGGATGAGATCCTCTTTTTCCATGAGCTCCATTCTGTACTTGACAGCGTTTCTCGAAATGTACAGCCTCTTTGCCATCTCGGTAAGAGTGATTCTGGCATCCTCCTGAAGATAGGAAAGTATCTTCCTGTCAATGACATCTAGATTCGGGCCCATTGAAAACTAATATGGTATTTTACCATAAAAACATACCGATTATCTTTATGCTCACCCAAAAAGAGCTTTATTTATCGCTCTCTGTGCCTTTCTAAGATGAAAGGAAAAGGCGCCGTGGGTGATCTTCATTTTCCTTGCAAGAGGGCGAAGATTTGCACGTCGTGGAATGTCAAAATATCCTTGCGAAACAGCCAATTTCATACACTCGTACTGTTTTTCCGTAAGCTCTGAAAGTAGGGTTCTTCCCTTGATATGATATTTTCTGATATTACTTATTTCGGTATCGATTCCCAAGCCTGAAAGCATGTCCACGAACTTTTTTATGTTCTTCCTTTTCCCCACCACCTGAAACTCTATTTCGCTTTCTTTGTAGACGATAGGAAATTCAAAGAAACAGTACAAGTCCGTATACAACATTTCCATTATATCTGCATAGAAAGACATGTGCTCTCCCAAGGACATGTAAATACACGTGTTACCGACCCTGGAAAGTTCCGCTACATCCTTGAATAGGAACCAACCCTTGTCTTTGCTCATCATCCTCCATTTCTCCAACATCTCGATCTTTGGCTCGCATTTCCATACTACCTCGGCAAGGACCATAAAAGACTTGCCGCTTGCAACAAGGGAATGGGTTACTGTCACCTTTTCCAGATATTCAAATGGATCCTTGTAAATCTGGCTGTAAATTCTCTCAGGATCGAATTTCATCTTTGCAATTGCCAGTTCCTGCATGGAATCACAGAGGTATACATGTATACCACAGTATATATTAGTTTTTAATGAAATTAATCAAACTATGGTGGAAGATAGAAAGGAGATTGCAGTGGTGGGGGCAGGTATTGCAGGCCTTACATGCGCTTTTTCGCTTTCGAAAAATCATAAGGTAGATATCTTCGAATCATGTAAAAGAGACGGTAAGGCGCGTCCCCTTCAAATGGAAGGAGCAGTTCATTATCTGAAAAATATCCCGCATCTTAAACCAACCTACAAACTGACAAGGCTTATCTTTGCTTCTGAAAACAATTCATCGTATTTCGAGGGTAACATCGGATACCTCTACAAAGTAGGGGGAACTGATGGAGTTGATGCAAAATTCCGAAAGGAGGTTGAAAAAAAGATTACAATTCATCACTCAAAAAAAATCACCGACCTGGAACAATTATCGGATTATGATCTCATCGTGGCCGCCGATGGTTACAGATCCAAAATCGCACTGATGGCAGATATGAGAGTTGAAAAACCTGAAAATGTAGGTATCGGGCTTGGCTTAACAGTAGAAGGAGAATTCGAATGCGGATTCGCTTATTTGCTTTTTGACAATTATTACGCGCCTGGAGGATATCTGTATCTGATGCCGATCTCAGGGAATGAAGCAAGCCTGGTTACGGCTTCAATCGGACTTGATCTCAATGTAAAGATACTGAGAAAAAGGTTGAGGGAATTTGCAGATGAAAAAGACCTGAAGATAATAAACGAATGGGCAGATATCGAGAAATGGTACAGGTTCAATTCCTATCACAAGGATAATATCTATGTCATCGGAAGTGCAGCTTCCTTTACTGACAAGACCTATGGCTTCGGATTGAAGTATTCAATCGAATCTGCAAGAATGTGTGCCGAGGCCATACATACCGATAAGAATTATATAAAATTGCTTTCCCCCATTCTCAGGGAACTGCGGTTCTGGGAGAAGGTCGGAAATGTACTTCTGTACACCACAAACAAGGAGAAGGATACCTTTGTTAACTTTTCGAAAAATCCCATAGTAAGGAGAAGAATCGAGAATGGAAAATCATGTATTCCATGTTTCAACCTGTTGAGAGCGTATTATAGATTCAGTGGATGGGCCTCAAAAGGATTCCATCCTCACAAGAGTCCGGTTCCTTCTTCGAACTGAATCTTTCATAGGAGTAACTGGATTGATTCCTGGGATACGTGTGAACAAACTCACATAGATTCCTTACCTCTTAAAAAAACACAGATGTCAGCCACATTTGTTCCTGTAGGTCCGGTCTTGATAAGCCCGCCGCAATCCCGAAAGAATGAATGGGAATCGTTGTTTTCCAAATATGTGTTGATATCATACCCTTTTGCCAAAGCAGCATCTAGTATCTTTCTATCACCTATCGCTCCAGCCGCATCGCTACTTCCATCAATTCCATCGGTTCCTATACAGGCCAGTATCCCGCCCTTCAATTCCTTAAGAGCTCCGAGAACGAACTCCTGGTTCCTGCCTCCTTTCCCACTGCCCTTTACATTAACAATAGTTTCTCCCCCACCCACTATAATTTCCCCAGGTATTTTCATTAAATCTCTTGCTGCATTTCGTGCCTCTCCCTTAAGATGATCCCCGAACCGGACCGCATCATAATCCAATGATAGCGCTTTCACTTGCATTGCTTTTACGGCCTTTGTGCTGTCTGCAATGATGTGGGTTGTGACATTTTGAAAATATTTATCCGGTATCGGACTGTATCTTTTTATCAAATGGAGCGCATTAGAATCAAGCCTGTCTTTCAGATTGTATTTCTCTATTACCTCCAAGGGCTTTACCGTGAACGGGTCCTTGGTTGTTGCACCGGAAGCTATGTCCTCAACGTTGTTTCCACATACATCGGAAATGATTATATTGAGTATCCTTGCGGGATACGCAGCCTTTGCAAGACCCCCTCCTTTGTTTTGAGATAATGCCCTGCGAACCGAGTTGGTTTCGTGAATATCTGCTCCGGATCTCAATAGCAATTCGTATACTTCTCGAAGGGGTTCCAATCCGATTTCCTCATGGGGAACCTCGAACATTGAAGAACCACCTCCCGAGATAAGACAAATCAAAGTGTCCTCCTTCCCCAATTTACCTGCGGTTTCAATGAGCTTTCTTCCGCTTTTAAGGGACGACTCATCAGGTAAAGGATGCGCCCCAAAAGAAATATCCACCAAAGGTTCAACCTCTATGTTTACCTCCTTTTGTTGAGTTATTATATGTCCATGAATGATGTCACCACGATAGTTTTTGGAAAATGCATTGAACATCTCGAGTGAGGCTTTTCCCCACCCAATTACTGTTGCTCTTTTGGGTAGATGATTACTGAATTGTAGAAAAAATTCCTTCATTACTTTCTCAGGTAAAACGGATTCAATTCCCGCCTCCAATATATCCAGAACATGCACTCTCCCCATCCCGGAACCCTCCAATAGCTCTTCACGATTCTGAAAAATGCTCATGTTCCAAATACCTCGGGATTTACCACATGCTGGGGTCTTTTTCCATTCAGTGCATCTATAACAGCCTGGGCTGCCATCTCTGCCATTTTTGATCGGGTCTCGAAGCTGGCACTGCCCATATGAGGGGCAAGTACTACATTATCGAGTTCATAGAGCTTTGGACTGACATTGGTTGGCTCGCCCCAGAACGCATCAAGCCCTGCTCCGCGGATCCTTTTTTCATTTAACACCTCGATCAGTGCAGGTTCATCAACAACCTCACCTCTTGCGGTATTTATTAAGATAGCTGTGGGCTTCATAAGGTTGAGCTCTTTCTTACCTATGAGGCCTTTTGTGGCGGGAGTGAGTGGAATGTGCAGTGATACAAAATCAGATTTCTTCAATAGTTCATCCAACTCAGCGTACTTTATACCCAGTTCCTGCTCCACTAGGGGTTTCCTATTGGTGGCATGATACAAAACCTCCATATCGAAACCCAAGGCACGTTTTGCGAAAAGCTTTCCGATTCTTCCAAGGCCTATTATACCCAGGGTCTTGCCGTGCACATCTGTACCAAGCATCAGCTTGGGAGCCCAGCCCAGAAATTTTCCTTCTCGCATGAATCTATCGCCTTCAGGAATGCGCCTTGCAGTTGATATTAAAAGTGCAAAAGCAAGATCTGCAGTGGTCTCTGATAACACTCCGGGTGTGTTGGTAACGATAATACCCTTTGACGTTGCAAAGTTCACATCGATATTGTTGTAGCCCACTGCATAGTTCGATATTATCCTGATATTGCTCCCTGCCTCAATTATCTCCTTATCTATGGTATCGGTTAACAGACAAACAAGGGCATCAGCATCCGTAATACCTGAAATTATCTCCTCTTTTATGAGAACCCTGTCATGAGCATTGACCTCTACTTCATATATTTCCTTTAACATCTCTATTCCAGGTGGCGGAAGAGAGCGAGTGACAAATACCTGTTTCATAACAAACAGAATGCAAATTTGGGTTTTTTAAAGTTGTGTTTAAAACAGGAAGATTATGGATACTCCGATTACCGCAATTGCGGCCCCCAAAATCCCCTGCCAGTTGGTTTTCTCCTTATATAGGAGCCAGACTGCAGGTATTATCATTACAGGTGTCAGGGCCATTAAGGTCATTGCGATTCCCACATCAGTGTAAGTCACAGCAACCATTGAGAACCATACTCCCAAAAAGGGGCCCACGAAGGCTCCCCCTGAGGTGAGTTTGAGTGCACGCATATCTGAAAGAGCTGATTTGATCTCAGGTAGTTTTCCTGCTGCGGTAACACAGATCCAGACAAAAATCGCACCGATCACCATTCGAATCAATGTTGCAGATAAAGAATCCAGGGGAACCGAAGGGTCATCAGCCGCATTGATCATACCGTACTTGGATATGACAAGACCTACACCCTGTCCCACTGCACCCACAACTCCAAGAAGGATGCCGTATGGGGTCCATTCCCTTTTTTTGATGCCATCTCCGTTTTTGTCCTTTCTTTCCACAATTACAATAATTATCCCGATAAGTGTGATTATAATACCGATAAATGACAGGAGCCTGAGTTCCTCATCAAGAACGATATAACCTGCCACAACCGAACAAACAGGGGCAAGGGACATGAGCAGAAGCGATTTTCTCGGTCCGATCTTTACAAAGGCTGCAAACAGTGCAAAATCACCTATTCCCAGACCCACGATACCCGAGACTCCCATCCAGAACCACTGGGCCGAATTTGCAGCAGGGATCATGGTCCCAAGGAGGATGATATGTGTTACCACAAGAAGTGCCACGGCAACCACTATGCGTACGGCATTCACTCCCACGGCCCCAATGCGCTTTCCTGCCGTGGTGAAGAGAATGGAATTTGCAGTCCACAAAATCGCAACGATTACAGCTGCAGTTTCCCCAAGAAGTGGTAGGTCCATAGGTGCACCTTGTATTGCAGAATATTATTTTGGTTGATACAGAAAAGGTGTATTGGATATTACTATAAAGATATTAATAGTACAGATATGAATTTGTACTAACTTACCTCTTTGCAACCAGATCCGAAATCTCTTTCATAGTTGCATCTGTCTTGAATCCTGTGGGGGAAAAATGCGTCCTGCCTGCCAAAAATCCCTGTTTTTGTAATATGTCTATCATACCAACAATGGGAAAGGGTTGGGTCTTGGTCAAACTGGATATCTCGTTGAGGTCATAGAAGAAAGGCGGCATGTCAATTTCCCCTCTCCACAGATCAATATACTTGCTCAGTCTCTTTTCCGTTCCCAGGTTCTCATGGGCTTGGATGTTCGAAAGCAGGGATTTCTTATGCAAGTTACCTATCCAAAGCGGTCCACAGAATAGCTCATTCTCGATCTTTGCGGGTATATCATGTTCCACTCTACGTTCACCTGTATTTCGGTTATGAAGGATATATCCCAAATTCTTCAATACCTCGTCCGTGCGTCCTGCCCCTTTATCTACATCAAAATGGATTCTGATGTAGTGATCTGCAAAGAATGTCAAAATAGGTGTCAGGGCGAGTTCGTGCCTTGCAGCGGACCTCACACAAAAACCTGCAAGAATTCTTGCCCCGAGCTCCTTGGAATAAACTGTCTTGATGGATCTAGCATCGTATCTTCTCAAGCATGCTTTTTTGGAAGCCGCGCACAAGGGTGCGGAGTCAGTTGCAGTCACTGCAAGTACCCCGTTCTTTCTAAGGGACTGAAATGAGGCATCTATGAATTGTACAGGCGAGCCGAAGGGGTCTATGTCCACATAATCGAAATACTCTTGGGACAGCAGCGTGTTCATTTTCTTGTTCTCTATTACGCAGTTTTCGAGATTGTTTAACTTTAAATTCTTCTCAATTATTTCCACAGCTTTGGGATTGTGGTCGTTTATCACCACTGAAAAATCGCCTACAATTTCATTTGCCACCCTCACTCCCCTGGCACCGGTTGCAGCAAGGCCGTCCAAAAGGCGCGCCCTCCTCCCTTTGGTAAACTCTGAAAGCACAAGTATGGAGACATCTCGGGAAAGTTCCATAACCGGATTGAAAAAAACAGCGGTCTTGGATGTTGTGCCCGGTCCCTTCTTATGGGAAGTGGATGCTTTGGGAACCGTTAAATCTGTAGTGCCTTCTCTGATCTGAGTCAGCTTCACAAAATATCGCCTTTCATCAACTTGATGATCTTATAAGGCAAAAGGTTTCTGTTAATCGGGGTTACCTCAAGGATTCTCACATCATCCCTTCGTCTGATATCCTGAAGTAAGGGATTGCGGGATTTCTTGTGAAGCGTGAGAATGAGGGGTTTGTCCTCCTCCAAAACCCGTTTTACAACTTCCACGAATCTTTCGCTTTCCACCTCCATCCTCCCGACTTCATCAATGATTATGATATCACAGTTCTCATCTGCATCCTCTATGGCTTTAACACCTATGTTTTCCAGAACCTCAATGTTAACCTTGTACCTGCCCACGACAGTCTTTGATTCATGATCCACATGCGCAAGTATATCCTTCTTCTTTGATATCCAGTCCATGACGTAAAATCCAACTCGCCTGTTGCTTTTCATTATAGGCTCAGTTATCATCCCCCCAACCTTCTTATCCCCATCCTCCAGCATTTCGATAACTTTAATAAGAGCCTGGGTTTTTCCTGCGTTGGGGAGACCTGTAATACCTATTTTTATGGTAACTCCCATAAATTCACCGAAGTTTAAGAACTGAAGGGGTATAGGTTTCATGCTTTAATAAGATTATCAAAAAATATGCCAAATTAGCCGGAATATCGCCAATTTTTTGGGTTTTCAGGGGGTTTATGGAATCTGGAAAATGAGTGTATCCTTGGGGATTTTTATATAAAAATCCTTTTAAACCCGCACTGTATAGTTACATGTAATGTCCTTTTCAAAGATACGAAGAAAGCGCAAATATGAGAAGAAAAAAAACAAGGTAAGAAGGAAGCTTTCCCTTCATCTGTTTTCGGTATCGGCAGCAGAGCAGAACGCTCCCACCCACAGGAAACTTCGGAAGAACGCAAGTCAGGAGAATATCGATGAATACCTTGAACACAGGATGCAGCTTCGTAAAAAATGGATTGACAAGTTCTTTGAATTCCATCCCGATATCCACCCGGAAATCAGAGAGGAAGTGAAGAAGGAAGCCTATGAGGATATGGAGGCTTTCAGAAAGAGTCTTTTGGCTAAGCTCGAATGATTTTATTTTTAAGAAATTGAGTTGATCCGAGTCGGATTTATAATTAAAATTATTCAATAATATTTCGTCAATTACTGATAAAAAAGAATCTGGTTTGTTTACCCAAACCTTTAAATCGAACTATTGGATTTAGGTAATGGGGGAGCGCAATGGTGATGCCCACAAAGGTACTGGAAAACTCTATGAACAAGAAGATTTCACTTCTTTTGAAGGACTCGAGACTCCTTGAAGGGAAGCTCGTTGGATTTGATGATTATATGAACATGGTCCTGGAGGGGACGGAAGAGACCTACAACGATGAAGTGCGAAGACTAGGCACCATCATCATAAGAGGAAACAACGTGGTTAGTATCGCGCCTCAGTAGATGGGGGATTTAGATTTTATATCGTTTCATTGTCCTCTTCTTCTCCTTATCAACAAGCTCTTTTAGGTCTTTTTTGGTTAGCTTAAGTTCCTTGGCTCGTTTATCGAAGATTTTAAAGGTAGCAATCAGTTCCTCGCTTTTCTTTATGATCACCATATCATCTAACTCTATGAATACCACATCTGTTCCTGGAATCAAACCCATGGCTTCTCTTATCTCAGCGGGTATCGTGACCTGACCTTTTGAGGTTATCTTGGATGTTCCTAGATACAATTTATCACCGTAAGTAATGTATTACTTTCCTTACTTATAACATTTCTGGTTTAAATATGGATATTCGAATATGACTACTATTAATGCATCATTTGTATTTTTAGAATATAAAAATGTAAATCGGGTAGACAAGGTATATATATGACAAATTGCATAAGTTATTTACGGAGGGGCCAAGTGAAACAAACTACATCGAAGAGGATAGCGAGTCTACTGGTGTGTTTTTTATTAGTTCAGACTATATTTATGGGTTTAGACTTGATTTTCGAGGTTGTGCCGAGAGCCGGAGGAATAACGATCACGGTAGATGATAGTGGTGGGGCGGATTATTTAAGAATTCAGGATGCTGTGGATAATGCGAGTGACGGGGATACGGTTTATGTTTATTCAGGGATTTATTATGAACATGTCCTAATGCATGGCAAAGAATATTTTACATTGGAGGGGCAAAATAGAGATACAACGATAATTGATGGGAGCGGGACGGGTGTGGGAATACATTTCGAAACCTCTTATCACGGAGTTATTAAAAAATTTACTATCAGGAATGCTTTGGAAGGAATAATTATTCATGGTGAAAATTGCATAATTACTAATAATCGTATTCAAAATATGACCCTTGAGGGAATTGGAGTCCCATGGGTCTTTAACCTTGTATCCAATAATATTATTAATAATAGTATTGTAGGTATACATACTCTCGCAGCAAACACGCTCAAAGAGAATACAATAAATAACTGTGATATTGGGATAGAAATCTTTGACAACGACAATTTTATCTATAACAATGTTATAAATGCTATTAGGGTTGGATTAAAGTTTGAAAGCCCTTATTATACTCATAGCTATATAACTCAAAATAACACAGTAAATGGAGAGACCATTTATCATTTCTACGATATTCATGGGACACCTGGTAGCCCAATTATAATTGACAATTTAGTGTTAGATAATTCTAATATCAGTAATATTGGGAAAATATCATTGGTTGATTGTAGTTACATTTAAGTGAAAAATAATGTCCTTTCTAATAATTTTCCAGGTAGTGGCATCTTTGTTTATTCATCCCATAATATAACAATAGAAGGGAATTCCATCGATAATAACACAGGTTATATCTTTATATTTGATGGTGCTGGAGTTCAGATGTTTGGCTCAAACGATATCATGATTTCTAATAATACGATATTTAATAATGATGAGGGGATTTATTGTGGAATGGGGCGGGATGAATTATTTAA
>CBDVCK010000002.1:0-40464 GCA_965372465.1 uncultured Thermoplasmata archaeon
TCCACGGCTCTGGTAAGGAATATGCCAAGAAACTTCTGGACAATGGAAAGGCTCTTGAAAAAATGAAGGAAATCATCCAGGGCCAAGGAGGAAATCCTGATACCAAATCCGAAGACATTATAATCGGAGAATATAAATTTGATTTTATCACCAATACTGGCGGGTACATAGCTGAAATCAGGAACAAGAATGTCGTGAAAATTGCAAGATCTGCAGGTGCACCCAAGGATAAGGGTGCAGGTATGGTTCTCAAGAAAAAAGGAGGCGACAAGGTGGAAAAGGGGGAGGTGATATTCACGATCTATGCAGATAACGAGAGAAAACTCGAGAATGCAAAATCACTTGCACAGCGTCTGTCCCCCATAAATATTGAGGGGATGATACTTCAAAAGATTCCATCTTTTCACCGCCCCGGCGGGCTATAATTTTCTGTTATTCCCTCCAGTCCGCACCCAATGTCCTGATACCCAGCTTGGGGATCAATGGCATTTTTCTTTTATGAATGTTCTTTTCCACCAACTCAAGAATTCTTGCAATCTCGGTGGGATCAAGTTGCGTCCTCTTTGCAATTTCCATGGTATCCAACTTCAGTTCTATTCCCAATAGAATCGCGTCCAAATCCTTGTATTGGATGTTCAACTCCCCTTCATCTGTCTGGCCTTCTGTAAGTCCTGCCGAGGGAGGTTTGTTAATAATATTTTCAGGAATGTGAATGTACTTGGCCAGCTCCTTTATTTGGGTTTTATACAAATCACCAATTGGAGAGAAATCCGCGCCCCCATCCCCGAATTTGGTGAAATAGCCCACCAAAAGCTCACTTTTATTGCTCGTACCCATTACAATCCTGTTTTCGAGATTTGCATGGACATAAAGCAGAATCATCCTGCATCTGGACTTGATATTCCCCAGAGCGTTTAAATCCAGGTTCATGGGGGATAGCAGTTGTGTGAATGCCCTCACAGACTCAGATATATCAATTACCCGATACTCGACACCCCATGTGGTGGCCAGATCCAGGGCGTCCTTGATATCGTCCTCGGGGGTTGAGGTCTCCGGCATTATGAGGGCCATGACCTTGTCAGTACCCAGGGAATCTGCACATAACTTTGTAACAACCGCAGAATCAAGGCCTCCGGAAAGTCCGATTAGAACGCCGTCTGCCCTGGCCTCATCCACTTTCTGTTTGATAAAGGAGTGAATTACATCCACGCTTTCTGGTTTGAATTCGGGCTTAAGACGGGTTTTTTCCGAATGATTCGGCATGCAATTCCCAAATGGTTTGGATGTGATATTAGGGTTGTGGTTAATGGATTTATAAAAACCATATTATTTAAAGGAAAAAACAAAAACTACAAAAACCTTAATGAACCTAGATTGTGATTCTCACTTCCCCGGAGGGATTACAATGTCCGATAATTTCAACGAGAACATACAAATCGATGAAAATTTGCACAAAGCGGCAAAGGTGGCAATAAACGAGGTTCTGGGCACACAGAAGGACGAAAAGGTGCTCATAATTACGAATCCTGACGAGGACGTGCAGAGGATATCAATGGCACTTTACGATGCTGTTTTCGAGGTAGGGGCATTGCCGGTTCTCATTTTCCAGCCTGTAAAAACCCAACTGGATTTTGCAGAGGAAAGCGTGATTTCAGCCATTAAATCCAACCCGGACATTATACTGTCAATCAGCAAACAGAAACTCGGGAAGGATAAAAATGCTTTAAAAAATCCCTTAAAGGTTGGAGAAAAGGAATACGACAACACCTTCACATATCTTTTGGGGGAAAAGAAGATGCGATCCTTTTGGTCACCTTCTGTTACTGCCAGGATGTTCGCAGAGACAGTTCCCATTGATTATGCTGAGCTTGGGAAAACCTGTTCGAAAATAGAAGATGAACTGAATCGGGCCGTTCAGGTGCATATCGTTGCCCCGTCAGGAACCGACATTACAATAGGATTGAGAGGTAGGGACGCTAAACTGGATGACGGTAACTTCAAAGAAGCAGGCAAGGGTGGTAACCTACCGTGCGGCGAGGTGTTTATTTCTCCTGAGCTCGGGACCTCAAAAGGTATAATCGCATTCGATGGAAGCATATCGTTGGAAGGGGGCGAGGTTATTATTGATACCCCGATTATCGCAAAGGTCGAAGGGGGTTTCGTTATCGAGATTACAGGTGAAAAAGAAGCAGACGAATTGAAGGCAACCATTGATAAGGCCGAAAATAAGGTAAGAGAATTTGTAAGCCAGGGTAAGATCCCCTCCGAGGTGGAAGACAATTATATTCAAAATGCCCGTAACCTGGGAGAACTGGGAATCGGCCTGAACAAGAACGCAAAAATCGTTGGTAACATGCTTGAGGACGAGAAGGTATACGGCACATGTCATATAGCTATAGGTTCCAATTACGACGAGGATGCAAAATCCCTGATACACCTGGATGGTTTAATCAAAAATCCTACCATTACAGTAAAATATGAAGACGGAAGGGAAAAAGAGATTATTAAAGATGGAAATGTTTTGTGATTACAAAGTTACATCAAACTCTTCCTGAAGGTCAAGCACAACCTGTTCCAAAACGCCTTCGAAGGTGGGACTCTTGACCTCTCTTACGCCGCCTAGATCGGTTTGAATTCTCGCAAGGTACGAATCAGGCCTCTTGAGGATCTCAATACTGCAAAGCGATTCTTCCATTTAATCCCCCAATTTTCTTAATCGGTTGATAATAATTCACTGAAATACTGGTATCAATTCACCCGAATAAACGATTTGATATTTAAAACTTATCTGTACAAAATCGTGTCATGAGGCTTGCTATAAATAATTTTGGTATTCAAAGGCGGCTTTTGACACCCTTTATGATGTCTCTTAACACATTCTCCACATCGTCACTGACCTCCACTATGGTGCCAGTAACAACGATGTCGGCCCCGGCTTTGGAGATCTCATTGGCGGTTTCGAAATCTCTTATACCTCCACCCACCAGCAAAGGAATGGATAGTTTCTCCTTCACACCTTTTATCATTTCAACTGGTACGGGATTTGGAGCGCCGGATCCTGCCTCCAGATAGAATAGTTCCATACCCAAAAATTCGGCTGCCAGGCCGTAACCTATAGCTGTCTTTACATCACCTCTTCTTACAGGTTCAGCACCACCCATCTCCCCAACCTTCATCCCCGGCTCCACAATAACATAACCCATGGGTATGGTCTCAATCTCCATGTCCTTGATCGTCTGCGAGGCTTTCATTTGCTCTCCGATGATGTATTTTCTCTCCTTGGAGTTCAGAAGGGACATAAAGTATATTGCATCAAAATTCGGGCTCAAAGCATTTGCATGGGAGGGAAACTGGATAATGGGTATGGGAACTCGTTCTTTCATTGCCTGCACGCTTTTATCCAGGTTATCAAAATCAATACCTGTGGAGCCTCCAACCATCATGGCATCTGTTCCTGCCCTATACGCCAAATATGCGGTGTCAGAGCACTCCTTTGGGCTCAGCTTGTCTGGATCGATCAAAGTCATGTGTAATTTTCCAAGCTTCAATTTGCTTCGAATGTATTCTATTACCTTCATACCTATCACCGGAATTGTTCATCTTCATATCGGTAAAATGCCTCCTGCAAGGAAAGCCAGTAGTGCGATTAACATTGCACCTTTAATCGGGGTAGATGCTTTGTTTTTTCCACTCAATAAAAGCAGAATGCAGTATATAAATATTGCATCTGCAACTGCAATTAACGGAAGATAGTACATGGACCCTTCCTTGGTAAAAATTCCTGATAAAAACGGAATCGGGCTGATCAGAATCCCGCAAACTATGGATGAAGAGGCAGCATATGCTGCCTTCTTGGTTCCGATCTTCATGGGGAGGGTGTGCCTGCCTATGTCACCTTTGATGTCCTCGATATCTTTGGCTATCTCTCTTCCGACAGTAGCCAGGAATGCCAATACTGCCAGAACATAGGTTTTTTGTACAGCCCCCACTGCTGCACCGCCGAACAGGAAAGCCGTACCAGTTAGCCAGGCGATGGTCATGTTTCCTGCAGTGCCTTTGGCCTTGAAAAATATCTCGTAAGAGACCATCACAATCAGATTGGCAACAACAATTAAAAATGCGATATTATTGATGAAAAAAGCAAGGATAAGCGATACCAGAAACAAGACAAATGCAGTATGTAAAGCCCGGTCAGCTTTGATTATGCCCGAGGGTATTGGGCGGGTGGGATGATTGATACCATCTATATCCCTGTCATAATAATCGTTCAATGCATTTCCTGCACCTGTGAAGAAAAATGCCACGATGCATGCCAATCCTAGAGTTGAATAATGTCCTTCAATCCCCTCCAAACCGGTAGCAATTAATGCACCGATTGCCACTGCGGCTGCAACCATCACACAGTTCATGGGGCGCAACAGCTGGATTTGTGCCTTCATCCCTTGTGAATTGGGTTGGGCTTATAATATTTTTCCTTTTTTTGGTTTTTTGAATCTCTTTATCTTGGTAATTTATTACCATTTCTTGATTATTTTGCGATTATTGGGCGGGTGGAGGGGGTTTGGGATGGTGGGGAGAAGGTTTTTAGGAGTGGAGGGGAGAATACCTCAAAAATGCGGTTATCTATCCCTTTCGGATGCCTGAAAAAGTTAATATAAAAGCGCTTCATTGTAGAAGTACTGTATGGGAAGAAAAGGCGGAATGTCACTATGGCAAAGATACTGATTACAGGCGGTGCCGGGTTCATTGGCTCCCATATTGCAGAAAAACTTGCAGAATTGGAGCATGATTTAGTTATTCTTGATAACCTGGACCCGTATTATGATGTAGGAATCAAAAAGAAGAACCTCGAGCTGGTTTTGAAAAATAAAAATTGCAACTTCATAAAAGGCACAATCACTGACGCTGAAGCTCTGGACGATATAGTGAAAGATGGGGTTCAATACATTTATCACGAGGCTGCCCAGCCAGGTGTGAGGGCTTCTGTGGAAAATCCTCTTAAACCCAATGAGGTGAACGTAAAAGGCACCCTGAATGTACTGGAAGCTGCAAAAAAGTGGGATGTGGAAAGGGTAATCAACGCCTCCTCATCCTCTGTATATGGAAAGGTTGTGTACCTCCCTTTTGATGAGGGACATCCGACCCAGCCTCTTTCACCGTATGGGGTCAGCAAATTGGTTGCCGAGCATTACTGTAGATTGTATAACGAGCTTTACTCCCTTCCAACGGTTTCATTGCGCTATTTTACAGTTTATGGGCCAAGGATGAGACCTGATCTTGCGATTCCCATTTTTACAAGAGCGCTTATTAAAAACAAATCCCCTCCGATTTTCGGCGATGGCGAGCAGACAAGGGACCTGACATATATCGAAGATATAGTATCTGCCAATGTGAACCTTTTAAAAACAGGGAATGCAGATGGTGAAATTTTGAATATAGGCGGGGGAAAGAGAGTGACCGTAAACCAACTGTATCATCATTTGAAGCAATTGACAGGATGTGATGTGGAGCCAATTTATCAAGGTGAAATAAAAGGGGATGCAAGGCACACATTATCCAATATTGATAAAGCCAGGCAGAAAATCGGGTATGAGCCCAGCACGTTAATTGAGGCGGTATTGGAAAAATTTGTTACATGGTTCCAAAAAAACAATGATTTTTACACGGTATAGCGGAGGAACGAGAGAAAATGGCAAAAAGGAAGGTACTGTTCATTTATCCTTTTCCTTCATCCTTTATAAATAAGGATCTGAACATTTTAAAGGAAGAATTCGAGGTTGTATCTCTTGAGTATCGGGGCAAAAAGGATATGTTCAGATTGCTAAAAAATGTAATTGCCACTGATTTGAATGTATCATGGTTCTCACTGGGCCATGCGACATTTGCGGTTTGGTTTTCGAGATTCTTCAGAAAAAGGAGCATAATCATTGCAGGGGGCTGGGATGTTGTTTCCATGCCTGAAAAAGGCTACGGTGCCATGAGAAACGAGAAAAGGGTGAAAAAGACCCGGTATGCTCTTGAACGTGCGAACAAGATCCTGGCTGTTTCGGAATCCACCAAGAACTGGGTGTTAAAATGGGTAAAAAGAGATGATATTGCGGTCCTGTATCACGGATTTGATGCCAACACCTTCGTTCCCAAGGGTAAAAAGGAGGAACTGGTGGTTACTGTAGGAAAACTCCAAAACGATGTAACGATCCGAATAAAGGGGCTGGATACTTTCCTGAAAACCGCAGAACTTCTACCAGATGTCGAATTTGCAATAATTGGAAAACACGACCCCCAGATTGCCCAAATCTGGAAGGAAAAAGCGTCCGCAAATCTAAAGATAGTTGACTTTCTAGCAGCCGAAGAATTGTTGGGATACTACCAAAAGGCAAAGGTATATGCCCAGCTTTCTTACCAGGAATCCTTCGGCTGCGCTCTGGCGGAGGCCATGCTGTGCCAATGTATCCCTGTTGTGACTCGAAATGGGGCTATACCTGAGGTTGTGGGTGACGTCGGACTTTATGCGAAGTACGGAGATGCAGAAGACTCGGCCCGGAGGATTGAAGAAGCCCTGGATTCCGAAAAAGGACATGATGCCCGAGAAAGGATCATGACTCAGTTTCCCCTTGATGAAAGAAAGAAGAAATTGACACAAATCGTATCCGATTGCATGAAATAGGAGTGGCAGGATGAAAAAACCAAAGTTCAGTATCTGCACCACGAACTACAACTGTGACCATGCACTTGCAAAGCATCTTGACTCCATTTATTCGCAGCTTGATGAGAATGAATTCGAATATATAGTTGTAGACAGTAAATCAAAAGATAAAAGTATGCAAGTGCTTAACGGGTATGCCTCTTCCCATGACAATATGGCTGTCCTTCAAAAAAAATGTGTTCGGGGTGTTGGGAGGCAAATCGCCCTTAAAAAAAGTAAGGGGGATTATATTCTCCAGGTGGACACAGATACAGTTTACTTCCCTATCTGGAAAGATTTTATCTTCAAATGCACAAAGGACTATCCAGAATTGGCTGTCCAGGCAATATTTGGGGGTATTTATCCAAGGAATATAATGAATGAGGTTGGTGGATGGCGTAACTTTCAATGGGGGGACGATCTGGATCTCTGGATGAGGGTATATAAGATCGGTAAAATGCGGTGGTACCCTGTGGCAGTTGGGGAGAACATCAAGGAAAAGGGGGCAGGCTCATATATGGATGCGTTCTCAATGAGGTATGGCAGGAAAATGGAGAAAAGCTTGAGATTGTTGAGAACAGAATTTGATTGGTTGAGATTATATTATGTTCAAAGGATGGATTTTCTGAAAATTGTCGAGGAGAACAGCCTTGATTTCGGTCTGGGTGAAAAAGAAAAATGGTTCAATGAGGGTTTACAAATAAACATGAGAGAATGGATTGTGGGTGTGTTGAGAAAGGAGAGAATGATATTAACCGGGAAAACGAAATGATGTTATGTATTCTACTCACCATTTTTTGATAGAACATAAAATTTGTTGATGGAAAGCTCATTAAATCCATCAATATTCAGGGAGATTTTTCTTGCCACCTCATTGATCTTGGCTTCGAATTTCGGCTCATCGGGCAGGACTGAAAGAGGATGGACCACCCTAGAGATGAAATAGTAGGTGCCCATGCTAATGATTTTTTCAATTCTAAATTGATCTTTTAAGAATTTCATAATTGTTTCATCATCAAAAAGTAAGTTATGCCAGTGTTTCTCGATTCTATGCAGACCGTAAGATTCCCTCATATGGTTGAGTCCGTCAAGACCGCCTGAAGTCCCTTCTATCATAAGGAACCTGCCTCTATTTCTAAGGACCTTTTTAATTTCCAGCATGGCCTGCATCTGCTCTTCCCAGCTTCCCAGGTTAATCAAACATCTTTCACTGATTACCACATCGAAAGAGTTTTCTGGGTAAGCAAGGTTCAGCACATCCATCTGTTTGAACGAGATGTTCTTAAAATTTGCTTGTTTCTGAATGAGCTTTTGGTCCGCCTGGTCTATCATTTCCGAAGAGAAGTCGATTCCCACCACATTCTTTGCTTTCTCAGAGTATATCTCTGTGGCAAATCCGTTTCCACATCCCACATCCAATACCCCGTCACTATCGTTCAGTTGACCCAAAATGAGATCGATTTCCAACAAACGCAATTGGATATCCCTCATGGTTGCTTGGGGTAGCTCTTTCAATTCCTTGGCTTTTTGATCCCAGTAATCGAGAATTTCTTTCTTACCAAGGGGGGATTTTTCATTGTCTCCTTTCATTTCATTTCCTCTCTTATATCTCTGCTTAATTCAATTGCATCTCTTTCATTTTTTAAATTTTTCTAGCTCCTTGCTTATTCTTGATATTTCACCTGTGACGTCCATTCCCAATCTTGTTCTAATCGTTTTGATTACTTCAGTTGGTTTTTTACGTTCCGTGCTCTTTATACTCACCTCTTCCAATACGATCAAACCTTCGCCCGTTACAATAGCCACCTCACCTGTGTTTTTTCTCCTCTCAGCTACCTGACCAGGAATGCCTACAAAAGGATACTCAGGAATCTCAGAATGGCCTTTCCAAATCACAAGTTTTTCTGTTCCAATATATGTATACGCTCCGGCAAATGGCTCGGAAACCGCTCTTATTAATCTGTCAATTTCTATTGAAGGTTGGGACCAATCGATCTCACCATCCTTGGGGGTACGGGGGTAGCATCTTAACGATATTGACTGATCTTTAGGCTGATGGTGTAATGTTATGGCATCATTTGCAAAACCATCTATTGCTTCCAAAAACATGTCGGGGGAGTTATGATTGATAAATTCGTAGAGCTCCGAGATATAGGTTCTATCCGACAGAGGCATTTCTCGTTGGAGTACTATAGGTCCCGCATCCAACTCTGGTGTCATTAAATGCAGTGTCAATACGATCTTTTTTTCACCGCAAATAATCGCCCAATTCGAAGTGGCATTTCCCTTGTATCGGGGTAAATCCCCTACATGGGCGTTTATAATACCATATGGAAAACAATCATTGACATCCTGCTGGATAATGGTTCTCCAGTTAACACTTATCGCAATGTCTGGATTACTACTTTTTATCTGTTGGATAACTTCAGCCGAGTTGATCCGTTCTGTTTGTAAGAAATTTAATTTTAGCTTTTCAGCCAGTAACTTAAAATCATTTGCAACCGTATTATAACCGGGGGACTCTTTGCATGTGATTATAATTGCTATATCATGGTCACTTTCTTTCAGCTTTAAGATGCTGTTATATAGGATCTCAGTCCTTCCTATTGCTGCTATTCTCATTTAACGACTTCCATTTGTTGGCTAAATCAGATATTGTCATCCCCGAGAATTGCCCATCGATCTTTATCTGTTGGACCAATTCTCTAAAAAACGTTTCTGTTCCCTCTCCTGATTTCTTGATATAGCGTTGTAGTTCAGAAAGAGAACACTTAGTTATGTCTATTTCAGATTTGCACAGGAAATAATTATCCATAGAATAGGAATTCAATACAATATGGATCGGATGGAAGTTGAAAATCTTGATTCCGTTTATATGATATTTATCATTAGATAGCGAAAAGCAGGGATCGGGTCTATACATTTCAGTATCATCCTCCCAGAAATACGGGATACGCAATAGCCCTATGTTTTTCGTGAAGAATATCTTATGCGGAACAATATTTGGTGTATTTGGAAGTAATATTGAAACATCGTAAAAGATATCGAATTCTTCCCTCAACATCCTGAGCAAAGATGTGGATTGCATTAAATCATGGGTTCTTGAAGATCTTGCTCCTGGAATGATTTTCTTTAGATTGTTCAATGTTTCTCTCGGGGTTTTACCCTGTGTACTTCCCTCAGTAAAATTTGGGTGAATGCCCAATTCAAAAAGGTTAGGATATTCGAGTAATCTCCTGATTTCCGGGCTTTCATGTGTAACAAACCACGTAGATTTTATTTCGTTCTCGATTAGAAAGTTTGCCACTTGTGCAATTATTGAATCGGATGCCCAATCGGTGTCGATCGTAATCAAATACTCATTAATCATTATGAAACCTCTCTTATATTTAATTCTCACATAACCCTTTTTACTGGCAATCAATTACTTAAATGTCCTTTATACACCTTATTCTATTTATCTTTTACATGCAATCGATTAGATATTAACCGTCGAAAAAATAGTTATACTATTTAGAAGAATCTTCGTTTTCTGAAAATGTATGTGTATTAGAATGAATCTCATATTTCAAGCAACGCAAATCTCCATGGTACTTAACTTAGCATGTGCATGAGAATCCTCACCAAAAAATCTTCACAAATAACAAGATAAAAAGGATTAGGAATTTTTCATTAGGATAAAGATATTGAAAATGAAAACTATTTAAAGCAATCCCTCGATATACTGAATCAAATAATGTACATAATACCTGGAAGCCATCGGGAGGCCATCCGAGTGACAAACAATATGCATTCAAAGATCCCCTTACTCAGGCCGTTTTTCGATTCAGAAGAATTGAAAGAAATCCAGAAAGTTTTGGAATCTGGTTGGGTCTCTCAAGGTCCAAAGGTAAAAGAGTTCGAGAAAAAGGTGGCTGATTATCTTGGTGTTAAATATGCTATTGCCGTAGCAAATTGCACTTCAGCTCTGCACCTGTCCTCATTAAGCCTGGGTATTAAGCAGGGGGATGAGGTTTTAGTGGCGGATTATACATTTCCGGCAACTGGACATTCCGTATTATATTGCGGAGCGAAACCCGTATTTGTTGATGTGGATTTAAGAACCTATAACATCAATCCAGAGCGGATTGAAGGGAAAATCACTGAGAGAACAAAAGCGATTATTCCAGTGCACACATTTGGTCAACCAGCGGAAATGGATAGAATCAAAGAAATTTCGGAAAAATATGACATAAAGGTAATTGAGGATGCTGCATGCGCATTTGGTGCCCAATATAAGGGAAGATATGCAGGGACGATAGGAGATATTGGATGCTTTTCTTTTCATGCTAGAAAAGGCATTACAACGGGGGAGGGGGGGATGGTGGTTACAAATAACGAAGATTTAGCGAAGAGAATCCGTGAGTTATCCGTCTTTGGTATGCGGAATGCATGGGATGTTGAAAGAACCGATGAATTTGTTATTCCGGAATTTATCAATATCGGATATAATTATAAAATGAGCGATATTGCTGCTGCAATTGGTGTAGCACAATTGAAAAAGCTTGAAAAAATCATAAAAAGAAACATAGAACTCGCAAAATATTGGGATGAAAACCTTCAAGAATTCGAAGATATTGAAGCACCTTTTGTTAAAGAAAATGTAAAACATATTTTTCAAAGCTATGTTGCTCTCCTTAACCCAAACATAAAAAGGAACAAGATAATCCAGGAATTGATGCAAAAAGGTGTTCAAACCCAAATTGGGACTTATGCTTCTCATATTCAACCTGTATATAACTCAAAAGAGATATGTCCAAATTCCCTGGAGGTATTTAAAAGATCCTTGGCTTTACCTATGTACTATATGCTAAATGAGGAAAGCATTGAGATAGCTACAAAATTTATTAAAACTGCATTGGAGAGATTGAAATGACATTAAAGAATAAAAAAATCTTCATGACGGGTGGAGCGGGATTCATAGGTGCAGCTTTGATAGCTAGACTCATAGAAAATAATGACATCATCGTGTATGATACACTGCAACGCAACGCACTGAAATACACGGATCTTTTAAAACATCCCAATCTTACAGTGATTCAAGGGAATGTTTTGGATAGAGATAAACTAGAGAATGCTGTTGAGGATAGTGACGTTGTCATACATCTGGCAGCAATAGCCGGTATTGCTACAGTGATAAAAAGCCCCATCAATACAATGGAAGTTAATATGATGGGGACGTACAATGTTTTAAAGGCGATAGAGCCCAGAATCGAAAAGATCGAGAGGTTTATTTATTTTTCAACAAGCGAAGTCTTCGGTTCTTATGCCTACAAAGTGGAAGAAACTCATACAACTAATCTTGCTCCTGTTGGAGAGGCCAGATGGACCTATTCCGTGAGCAAATTAGCTGCCGAGCACTTGGTTCATAGTTATTACAAGGAATTTGCTCTTCCCACAGTGACTGTCCGACCTTTTAATATTTATGGACCTGGCCAGGTGGGGGAAGGTGCAATTCATGTATTTGTAACCAGAGCTCTTGAAGAATTGGAAATCCAGATTCACGGTGAAGGCGATCAGATTAGATCTTGGTGTTATATCGATGACATTCTCCAGGGAATCCTGTTTTGTTTAGAAAAGGACGAAGCAATTGGAGAGGTGTTCAATATTGGCAATCCTAAAGGAACATTGACGATACTCAGTCTAGCAGAGAAGGTGGTGCAACTTTGCGAGTCGAATAGCAAAATAGCCTTTGTCCCAAAACATTATATTGATGTGGATTTAAGAATACCAAGTATAGAAAAAGCCATGAACATCTTAGGATTCAAGCCAGAGGTCGATTTAGATGATGGTCTTAGAAGAACCATTGAATGGTATCGAAAAAAAATGAACTCCAATTAAAGAACATAATATTTATGTAGTATGCTTTTTACCTATTGATAATAGTTCCTCCGTGTTTGGCATCGATTGGTTATTTGCAAGTGCTTTGTATATCATCATATGTTGTTTGGCGGAAATCTTAGCCGAACAGTATTTTAACGCATATGTTCTGTTTTCCATTCCTTTTTTCCGGGTCTCATCAACATTATCGGCAAGATATGTTAATTCATTGGATGCTTCCTTGATAAGGGCATCGTCCTCCTCCCAATCAAAAACTCGCATGCCGTTGCTCTCAGTCATGAGAGTCCTATACCACCCAATGTTCGTGGCCAACACATATCTCCCCATCATGGTCGCCTCCCTACCAAAAGTGGAGAGGATATTTGACACCTTTTTATGAAAATGTGGAACAATGTCTGCCCCGCTTAGCAAGGAAGG
This sequence comes from uncultured Thermoplasmata archaeon, assembly GCA_965372465.1. GTDB lineage: Archaea > Thermoplasmatota > Thermoplasmata. The sequence goes on from CBDVCK010000002.1 coordinate 12,983, forward strand.
AAGTACAGAGTGATGATATGTTCCTATATAGAATGCGTTTTCTGGATATTTTTCGCACAATCGATTCAATTCTTTTTCGAGAATCGCTTGCTGTTTTGGAGGATACCTTCGAAAATAGCCACCCCACACGAAATAGACATTCTTACGTTTTGAAAGGATTTCTTTTGCGATTTTTATGAGAATAGAATCCCCTTTCATCGATTCGATTGCCCCGCCCTTAAAAATGATCAGGCCATCTTTATTGATATTTTGTTCGAACCATGGATGCGGATGGATTTTATGCGGATCGAACACCTCGTCGTCAATACCGATAAAAGGGAACATTATCATTTTATTTCTCAACAGTTCTTCATTATCAGGAAGATGTCTATGAGCACGTTCCAGTAACATATTTCTATCCGACTCATCTACTATTACCGTGTCCGGTATATTGAGTATTGCCCGTAAATAATAAGGATTAGTTGGACCTTCAACATCTATTATCCCTGAATGGGTGCCGTAATACGTTAAAATAACTTTTCTTGGAATTTTAAGGGACTGAAGTAAATGCGGCAATAATGTAAAACTGTGGATATGAAGGATATCGCCCTTTCCAACCTCTTGAATGGCCCGTATAGCCCAAAGATTCCTGAAATTCCTGGTAACACTTATTCTCGGGAACTTGAGATTTAGGGTTGAAAGTGACTTATAGAACTTAAAAACTCTTTTCTTTGGCAGGCGATCGTAGGTCAAGTATTCGATATCCAGTCCAGCTCTCTTTAGGTATTTTACCAGAGGATTGATAGCGGTAACTACCCCTACATTGGACCTGCTATCTAATTCGCCTATTGCATAAACCTTTTGGGGCATTTCTATCCACGACCGTTATAAATCAAGGATGGAACGATCAATATTCCCTTTCCAAATGATAAGAGGTTTTATACCAATAGAATGGATGAATTAGAACGTAAATCTTATTTTCTTTGCCGATGTAGTGACATAAACATTTACCTTCTCCACCCCATTTGCCAAGGCTGTCGCTTAGGTAAAATGTACCCTTGAAAAAGTCATCCATATATGCTTCGTAAGTAAAACCCAATTCATGAAAGTCATTTTCTTTCCAATAATCCCTGTTTATGATTGGTGTAAAATCCCTGTGAGGCGCGATACCTCTTATCTTCTTGTCAAATACAAGTTCCAGTAGGTTCTTTTCCTTTATTATCACCTCATAGGGATCATGGTTCGTAATTTCCGAAAAATCGAGATGCTCGTAATGCAGTCCAATGTCCTGTCCAAGTTCTATTATTTTTTTGAAGGCATAATATGTTTTAAAGCCAAACGGATTGTAATTATCGGCATGGACCCGAATGAAATATGTGGCTTTAACCCCAAATTTATATTCGATTTCTGCGAATTTTAAAGCAGCTGATGGGGAAAATTCGATATCATGGCGAATTATCAGAAATTTATCCGGGCGCTTACCGTTAGCAAAATCTTCCATGCTTATAAAATTATACCCAGCGTCCTTTGCTGTTTTTAAAATCTGCTCGTAATGTTCAAATGTGAATGGACATGAAGAAACTGGTATATTCGATTTATATTCCATTTCTAAGCCCCTTTTATTATTTCCAAACTCTTGGGTCCTTCGTTAAACAACAGATCGATTATTGACATTTTTGGTTTGAATTCACCACATAATTGATTATAGACAGGATGATGAAAATCCTGATAAGTTAAACTTATTTTACTTTCAGTGAACATATCTTCATCTAAATAATCCTTTGCCCCAATTCCAGAGATGTAAGTGTCCCCGTCAACAGATTTAACGATATTTACGAGACGTTCTGTTGACTCGCCCTTGATCTCGAGTTCAGAGCTTTTTATGAAATCCATTTTGATGTTCAAGAAATCTGCGATTTTCTGGACTATGAATTCATTCAATTCGGATAATTTATCCCAATCCATTTGGTATAGTTCTTCAAAAAAACTAGAATATAATTTAAAATATTTGGCTTTCTTGTAATTCATCAATATGCTTTTCCAATGCCTTTTCCTCCAGTTTATGTGATTATCGATTTTAACTTCCAAGGTGGTTTGACCGAATTGCCCTTTAATCAATACTGGCACAGTAAGATACATTCCCCCTTGGGCGGTTTTAATTGTGTTTCTATTGATCACTTGATTTTTTGAATACTGGCTGTCATCCAGGAAAACGAAAATATCGGAATTTAACATCTTGTGGAAATAACCTATCCATGGGATATAATTCGGTTGATGAATTGCCACTATTTTCCCCATGTAATATTCTCCGTCCTTCGGATGAATGATTGGATATATGAACTTTTTGCAGTAATTTTTAGAAAGATGCTCATAAACTCAATTTAAACAAGTGCTTTTAAATTTTTCCGAATGTTAGAAAAATGGAAGATATAGGGAAACTAGTGACCGCAAATAAAAAAAGTAGTAAAAAAATCATTCCCATTTCTTTATATCCGAATAGAGGTCGTTGGGCCTAATCTCCGAGATCGGGGATCCAAAAGCAAAAGTATTATCCTTTATATCCTTTAAAACCAAAGAGCCCGCACCAATCACACAATTATTGCCTATTCTCACACCAGCACCAATTGTAACACCGGGGCCGACATATACATTACCCCCGATTTCGCTTTGACCCCCGACAAAGCTATTTCCGTGGATCGCCGCATTATTTCCAATTCTTACGCCCTCGAGAATGGAAACGCCAGGATAAATCGAGCAGTTCGACCCTATCTCACTGTTTGGGGAAATTGTAACAAATGACAGGATAAAGCATCCTTCTTTTATTGATGAAGAATGTGAAATATAGCTGTTCTTATGAATCAAGGTAATGGATTGAAGGCCAAGATTAATACATTCTTTATATACATACTCCTTTATCGCCATATGTTTTACTGCGGCCAAACCCACTGCAAAATGGGTGATGTTTCTTTCATTGTATAATTTTTGAATATCTGGAAAGTTTCCGATCACTTTGTAACCAAAATATTCATTGTTCATTTTAGAAGGATCGTCATCAAGTAACCCAATGACATTGAATTCTTCGATTTTTCTGTTATCTGTCAATACATCTATTATATTCGCGGTTGTTAAACTTGTGCTGAACAAAATGCTCCTTTTTTCCATTCTACCACTTTTTTCTAAATTCTTACATAATCAATAATGTATAAGAATATTTTGAGAGGGTTTTTCGTTTAAATCATTATAATGGTTGCTAAGTGGTATAAACTTATTTTACATATTTAAATTGTGTTTCATTCTTATTTCAAAAGTTTTAAATCCTGACCATAACTCTACCCTAGTTTGGTGTTCTAATGATCCCGCACTCAAGACCAACCATAGAAAAGGATGATATAAAAGCAGTCTCTGATGTTATGAGTTCATTACATATCGCAATTGGTCCGAAAACCAGGGAATTCGAGAAAAAACTGAGCTCGTATATTGGGGTTAAGGACGCTGTGGCCACATCCTCAGGCACAACAGCACTTCATCTTGCACTGGCAGGTATGGGAATTGGAAAAGGTGATGAGGTCATATTGCCCACTGGTGTGTGTCCTTCCGTTCTCTACAGTGTTGACTACTGTGGTGCAAAGCCAATTCTAGTTGATATCAATTACCATGACCTGAATATCTCGATTGAGGATGCGCAGCAGAAGATCACGCCAAAAACAAAGGCCATAATCGCTCCCCATATGTACGGTCTTCCTGCCGATATGGATGCATTAAAGAAATTTAAAATCCCGATAATCGAGGATTGTGCCCAAGCCATAGGCGGGTCTTATAATGGCAAAAAATTGGGAAGCATTGGCAATGCAGCCATGTTTTCATTCTATGCCACCAAGATGATGGCCACTGGAGAAGGCGGTATGATTACATTCAAGTCAAAAAGAGCTTGCGAGCATGCAAGGGGCCTCAGGGAATACAAACTCGATACAAACTACAAACTGCGGTACAACTATAAAATGACTGATATGCAGGCTGCCCTGGGGATAACACAATTGGATAAATTGCCCGGATTTATCAATAAAAGGAAGAAGCTTTCCAAAGCCTACAACCGCAAATTCGAAGGAATATCGGCGATTCTACCAGAGCATAGGGAGAGCGTGTTTTACCGTTACATAATACTCCTTGAAAAAACTAATGTGAAACAGGTTGTAAAAGGCCTCAAAAAACGCAATATTGCATCACAGTGCCCAGTCCATCCACTGCATAGATCACTCAAACTAAGTGGGTTTCCAAATGCAGAGAAGTTGATGAAAACAGCCTTATCCATTCCAATTTATCCTTCGCTTGGCAAAAAGGAGTTTGATTGCGTGGTGAGAGCTGTAAAAGCCGAAGTGAAGTGAATTTAAAAAATAGCAATCTATATTAATCGTGCGAGCATTTTACATCCGATTCGTATCCATTGTATGATGGTGGATTTTATGGGAAAATGCGATATCATGGTATTTGCCCCCCATCCAGATGACGAGGCTTTGGGTTGCGCTGGTGTGATTCTTAAATCGATACAAAATAACAAAAAGATAAATATCATAATCGTAGCAAATGGTGAATCCAGCGTGGATGGGACTGAACGTTTTATCGGTCATAAACCTGAAATCAAGGATTTCATCGATATTGGTTATATTAGACAAAAGGAATCTATCTCAGCGATGAAGGTTCTTGGTCTTGCTTCTGAGGACGTGATTTTCCTGGGATACCCAAATGATGGTCTTTTGGAAATACTCACCTCAGATAAATACACCTTAGACGACTCTTATCGATCTGAATTTACACATTTTAATCAAGTGTCTTATGAAGGATCTTTCAACATGGGAACTCCCTTTTGCAGAGAGAGCTTCCAAAAAGATATCAAAACCATATTGGAACAGAACAAACCAAAGAAGGTTTATGTTACTCATCCATTAGATAGTCATTTTGATCATCAAGCATGTGGTAGATACATACCATCCATCATTAAAAAATTCGACAAGTCCATTCGAGTGTTTGGATACATAATTTCCAAATCAAAAATTCCATCTCCAAAACGCCGACTTATTTACAGCTTTACAGGTCAATTGAAGGAGAAATACTTGGATGAGGCAACCAAGAAAATAAAAAAGGAATGTGTAGATGAATATAAAACCCAGGAATACCTCTTTAATCAACTGGATTTCCATTACAATGTTGAAAGATTCTGGAAGTTTGAACACGGAATAAGATCGAAAATAGCCAAAAAAATCTTTCCGGGTCTAAGATTTTAAAGCCTCTGTTCAGTTCTTCCCTCGAAAATCTCTCTGGCTTTCATAAGAGCTGTTTCATACTCTGCAGCCTTTCTTTCCCAAGTGAATTCCCGAGCCCATTTAATTCCCTTCAAAGCCATATTTTCTCTTTCCCTTTTATCCTCAAGGAGACGGGATAATGTGTCTACCCAGGCATCCAAGTCCTCAGGCGAAAGAAGAATAGCATTTTTTCCTGTTGATTCTCTCAGACTGAGTATGTCTGAGGCGACAACAGGAATACCGCATGCCATGGCCTCAATCGATACAAGAGGGAATACTTCGCTTTTGGTTGGAAATACAAAAATAGTTGAAGACCGATAATATTTAAAAACATCCTCATATGGAAGAGCCCCGGTGAAAGTAACCTTTCCCCCAAGGTTGTACTCTGACACCTTATCCTTCAAACCCTTCAAGATGTCACCTTCTCCCACAATGGTTAATTTCAGTTTTGGATGCCGTTTTTGCAACCTGTTAAACATCTCAATCAGCTCGAAAAGTCCTTTTGAGGGTTGCAGTCTTCCCACAAAAAGTAAGGAGGGTTCCCTTTCTTTTTTCACTTTTTTATCATCATCCAAAAAGATACTTGATGGGATGCCTGGTGTGGCCACATCCTCTATATTTAAATCATGGGTTTCATTAATGAGCTTCTGTGTTCCACGACTTACTGCCACGTACATCGTGGATTTGTCGGCTTCAAAATATTCCTTTGAATACGGTCCACCAAGAATGTGAAAAACCGACGGTACATTGAGCTTTGATGCCAGATTCGAGAACAATCTGCTGTCTAGCCAGTAGTGAATGGAAATAATGTCCATATCCCTTATCCTCTGTTTCATTTTCGACCGTAACAAAACATTATAATAGAAACTGAATGACTCTGTCTTATAGGGTGTGAGTCTGGGAACGAGTTTGATCGCTATGTTGTTTAAAGGTGTGAACCGCGGCCAAAACGGAACCGTTAAAACCTCGTAATGACCTTCTTTCATTGCCTCCACCATGGGTTTGGTACGGCTTCTTCCTGTTAGAATTGTGACGTTGTTTTTCCTACCCAGATGCTTGGCGAACTGATGAATAATGGTTTCCGATCCTCCTGCAATTGTACCCACCGAGGGGCTTATGAAGCATATCTTCATTGATTATCCTCCGAATCCATCTGGGAATCGTTTTCCTTTTTGCTCCAAAATTTTAATCGCGTTATTATACTGGATATTATCTGCTTCATTTCCATTTTTTCATATGATTCAAGACCCATATAATAGAATAGCAACATATAAAATCCACATCCTGCTGCAAAATACCCTCCAAGTTCTATTATGTCCCTTATTAGCGACGAGACCGTCGGATGAACCCCCATTATTACGGGAGCGCGCAATAGTAACAATCCATACATGAATACCGCTGTAACCGCTGCAAATGGAAATGTCTTGGCAAATACCTGTTTTGCATATGTTCTCCATTTTATATCCAGAACTCTGAAGATATACCGTAAAAAGAAGACTTCCATTACAATAAAAGGTATAGTCGTGCCCAGTGCCACTCCTTTCAATCCATATCCCTGCTGCACCAAAAACAGGCTGAGACCCAAGTTAAGGACTGCAACAATTGCGTAATATTTTACAAATTTCTTTATTTTATTCATTCCAATAAGTATCTGGGTTGCCAGGTAATTGTTAAAATCAAAAAATAGGACTATCACCAGTATCTGCACTATAATGTGATATTGAGCATAATCATTCCCCATCCATATTGTTAGCATTTCTTTCGAAAGCAACATCACCGGTACGGCTAATGCCAGACACAAAGCAAGCACGTATTTGGTGGCCCTCAAGAACAATCTTTTCAAAGCCTGAAGATTTTCTGTGGCTTGCAGTTCAGATGCTGCAGGAAGTACAGCATATAAACTTATGGAGGGCATGTTAGAGGGTATTCCATAGAGTTTCCATGCAGCTTGGTAGAAGGTGATCAATGCTACATCCACAAATAAACCTATCACAATTCTATCGGTCTGATATATGATCATTATAAAAATTGATAGAAGAAATACGCTCATACTCAGATCCATCAGAACCTTGACCATTCCTTTCCTCACATATGAGAAGGAAATAGATACATAGGGCAACAGTCTTTGAATAAAGAAAGCCGTTATTACGAATCCGAACAACCCCGTCATAGTTGTATAAAAAACCAAATCAAAAATATTCCCGCCCCAGGTCAGAACCAATACAGTAACGCTGAGATTTACAAGGGTCATAATAAAGGTTATTAACGCTAATATATCGTACCTCTGAAGCCCACCTAAAACCCCTTTAAGCGATGATAAAGCCAGGCTGAATATGAAAGTTACTCCGATGAGATACAGGATGGCCTGTGCCTTAAGGTATATCTCATCGTCCACAAGGTAACCCAATAAAAATTTCCCAATCAGTAATAATATTACTGCTCCAACTAAACCAACGAAAAAGAATATAAAGAATGTTGTATTAATAACCTCATTGAGCTTTTCTTTATCATCTTTAGCGTGATATTCGGCAACAAATTTTACCAGCGAGTGTCCGATACCAAGGTCCAGAATTCCAAAATAGCCGGTAATAGCAACTACGAAGAGATATATCCCATAATCCATCTCACCGACATGATCAACAATGAACCAGAACAAATAAAAGGTAAGGCCAAAACCCCATATTTTAATTGCATAATTTATGATGGTGTTTCTGATCAACTTTTTCTTTACGCTCACAAAACGGCCTCTTTTATCCTATTTATAATCTTCTTATCGTTCCTCGAAGTTAAGTAGACACCAACTAGAATATTTAAATATATCTATAACTTTGCTTGAAAATGTCAAGTAAAAAATACCAGTTTCGTATAACTGGTTACAGGTGTAAAAAATTAAACCGAAATATTTAAAGATATGTATCTCTTCCCAACCAAAAATCGAATAAATTATGGCAAAAAATTGAATTAATTGCTTAAAAGAAGTCAAAAGGTGATGATATGGAACTCCTCTCAAAATATCATGTCATAAAAGATTCGGAGATCGGTGAAGGAACCGTTGTAAGACATTATGTCAATCTATACGGCTGTAAAATCGGAAAGAACTGCAAAATCGCCTCCTTTGTTGAGATCCAAAAGGATGTGGTAATAGGTGATAACTGCAAAATCGAGGCTTTTGCCTACATTCCCACAGGAGTTACCATTGAAGATGACGTTTTCATAGGGCCCCATGCATGTTTCACAAATGATAAAAAGCCGTTCATTAAAGAGGAATGGAAACCTGTACCTACCATTGTAAAGAAAGGAGCGTCCATTGGTGCCAATGCAGTCATTGTATGCGGTGTTACAATAGGTGAGAATGCCATGGTGGGAGCAGGCAGCGTGGTTACAAAGGATGTCCCTGCCAATGCAACGGTAGTGGGAAATCCTGCCAAGACAATTGATGAAAAGAATTGACGATAATCATCTTGAAATAAGGAGGTTTTATAATGCAAGCTACAATAGATACCAATAAAGGTAAGATAGTGCTGGAACTATTTGATAAAGACACACCCCGGACTGTGGATAATTTCGTGAAGCTGGCTAAAAGCGGCTTCTACGACAGCCTGAAATTCCACCGCGTGATTGCCGATTTCATGATCCAGACCGGCTGTCCAAAGGGAGACGGAACCGGAGGACCCGGGTATCAGTCGGAATGTGAAATCAAACCGCATTTGAAGCATGAGCCAGGCACCCTGTCCATGGCGCATGCAGGAACCTGCGAGCACGGACGCTCTGGTGAAAAATTATCGGGCCGATGCTCCAATGGTTCGCAGTTCTATATAACACATGTTGCCACATCCTGGCTTGATGGCAAGCACACGGTCTTCGGCCGCGTGTCGGAGGGCAAGGACGTGGTGGACAGCATAAAGCAGGGCGATACTATTTTGAAGGTTACAATACAATGATTGAGGGATGAGTGGACCGAATGGGATGTGTTCAAGCTCCGCTTTTTTATGGACCGGACGGGATGTTCAGGTTTAAGACCCCAACGAAGTCCAAGTATAACCTGAACATTAAGTCTGGTTCACGACTTCAATAAGAAAAAAGCTGAGTGGACCGGACGGGATTTGAACCCGTGGCCTCCACCTATTCCGAGGATTTTCTGGTATTCCTTGCGAAGGTGGCGATCTTCCAACTGATCTACCGGCCCACGAATGAGCCTGCGAATGAGTGGGTCGGGAGATATAGTGGCATTTTGCCTGCCACGCTTATCTACCGGCCCGTAAAGTAATTGTGAGTAAGAAAAGGTAAAACAACCAGTTTGATAAATAATTTCCTATTCCACAATCCCGTATACCTCTACGCCACTGGCTTCGTAGAGCTTTACAAAAGGTGCTTTATTGAATTTTTGCTGGGCTTCCAAACTCATTGGCTCTGCATTTTCCCACTGCAGAAGTGCGGCACCCTCTTTTATATCATCATCCAGCAATACGTAATTTATCGGTTTTTTTCCCGAGGGTGTTGATATGTTTTCTATTTCATCTCTACAATCCTCATATGATGGTGCATGCAGGGTTTTGTACGCCTTATCCCATGTTGCGTTCAGATGGGCGAATCCGAACAGTATGGAGCTCATTCTATGATCCGAGGCAATGGTGGCTTTTTCTTCTAAAGAATGCTTTGCCCAATACACAGCCTGCATATCGGCTTCGCTTGTCCCTTCCGAAAATCCCCCCATGATGTCCTTGGGCGGATAGGCGGAAAGAGCGGTCAAGCCTAAAAGAACTATGACAAGAGCCACTGCTAGTCTCTTTCTAAATCCCTTTGTATCATGACAAAATACGCCGTACATCATCACAAGACCTAAACCCATTACCAGAGCCAAAATCGGCATGAAATACTGCGGGTGTCTGTAGGACAGTAAAACGCGATTGGAAGTCACAAATGCAACCAAAGTAGAAAGCAGCAATGCCACTATCCATCCATAAACCATCATTCCATGCCTGAAAAATCTTAAATATCCACTGCCCACAGAGGTGAGGGCCAATAGGATAACGAGTGGTGCAAATAGAAAGACCGTATTTGCGCTCAGCTTGATATTGGTTCCTGGCATTTCAAACAGGGCCAGGAAAACAAGCACGCAAAAAAACACGATTAATAAACTAGAGTACATCATAAGCTGTTTTTGGGGCTTGGGGAATTTCGGATGGTAATTCCATTTTTTATGTCTTCTGATCCATATCAGGACGTACATAAGAAACAAGGCCGCGTACCCCAAAGAAAATACGGTCCAGGACGGTAGATCAAAGGCCGAGCCTACGATTTTTTCGGCAAAGGGCGGCGCGAAAACATTCCAATAAAGGATGAGTAAGGTATATAGGAAGACTAGATAGGCCCATTGAAACCTGGTATCACGATTGCCTTCGTTTCTCAGAATTTCGGTAGCAAACAATCCGCCGAGAATCATGATGAACAAGAAATAACCTGAAAGATGGTGGGTTATGGTCAGGGCCAGGGTATTTAGGACAAGCAGCAAAATGAACTTCCTATTTTTAAATGATGCCAAAAACAGTAGAAGTGCGGATAAAAGTAAAACATCCCCCAAGGAACCCGGCATTGGATGGGATGTAGCAAATACCTGGGGCATGGCAACCGCCACAAACGCACCTGCAAAAATACCTGCTGCATCGCTTTTTAAAATCCTTTTGGCAATAAAAAATGTTATTAAAACCGATAGGCTAGCTACCACCGGGATAACTATTATCATTGACAAAAGAAGATCAATCCCCAATAGAAAATGGGCTGCTCCTGTAAGATAGAACATACCTGGAAAATACGGATAGCCAAATCCCCAGCCATCATACTCGGTTGAAACATAGCCATCTTGGGTAAGCTGCTCTGTGATTGCATAATACTCTCCACTATCCGAACCCCAGATAGCATATTGGGTCAAGGGCAAAATGCGCATTACGCAGGCCAGGATAAAAATCACAAGTAAGGACAAGATGACCCATTTTTTCATGTCTATCCAATTAACCCTATTGCAACCCCTATTTTAATATTTTAGGTAAAAGCCCGTATCCATACCCAATAAATTCTGTCACCGAAACGATATTATATGGATAATAACAATAAGAGACTCGGTTTTGGAGGTATGGAAGCATGAAAAATACAATCGCATTTCTCGTTGCTCTTTCAATGATTACTTTATCATTTAATGTAGTTGCTCCATACCCGGAAACATCGGGTGGGAACGATTCCGGGGACACCTCCAATGGAGGAAATCCGGATGGTGTATCATGGAGGCCGGTCAATCCCATAAAAAATGCTGTTCTCGTGAATTACGATGGAGAAAGTTATGTGGATGATTTTGCCTATCTTGCTTCCGTTCCAGCATCGGTTTTCTATGCAAAATCAGAAGATGAGATATTTTCCAGTCCCCTGCTTTTTTATCAGAAACCTCAGGAACTACCCAATGAGGAGAAGGTGCTGAATGCAGCAGTTGGATTGGACTATTTCATGGAGGACTGGTTAACATATTCGGATGGAAAACTGGACTCCTTGCAGCTCATAAACATACCGGATGATGATGTGAATGAGCTCACATCCAAGTGGCCTTCTAATGATTACAAAGTTATCCAAAATGAATGCCCCATCAAAATAGCAAAGGACATTGCCCTTTATAACTGGGAGTACTCGGATTCTGCAGTTGTTGCTGTGATAGAAGATGACTATGAGGATATCGATGAGGTCACTGAAAACAGCGTGAACGGAACCATCTCTGGCTCGACCAGTATTCGGGTGGATGTGATCGAAGGCACAAAGGAGCCGGATCCAGTAACTCCTACATTTCACGATTTCTCTATCGGTGATGATTACAAATATATGACATCATATATGGAATGGTACGGCCCTTCCGGCCTTGACACTATAAATGATCTGACCCAAAGGGGAAAGGACCCTGACCTGCAGTTATATTCAGGGAAGTTGGGAGAGGTTGCCGCCTCTGAGAACTGGAATGTGCTATCTGGAGCATACGAGTCCATAGGCAGTTACATCTATCACAGTGGTGACTGGTCTTCAGCAGTAACGTACATGCCCACCGAGAGTATGGGCACTTCTGATGAACCTTCAAGTTCTGGTCCCGGGACGAGAGGTCCCCTGGATGAGGCTTCATACGAGATCACCAACACCTTCTATCCTGGTATAGACCTGGAGCTTCTTGATGATACTCCATTTTACTGCAGGCAGGGGCGTTTTACACTTACATGGGACGATGGTGCAACCAACCTGGGTTTAATCGTATTAGGACCTTCAGGAGCCGAAATCGCAAAGAACGTGGGCAATGACAAACCAAAGGAAATCGAATTGATAGAGCTGGGTGAGGGCAAGTATTACATTTCGGTTGTGAAACTTACCGATACATCCTCAGATGTTGCATTTAATGTCGACTATTCTTGGCATCAGATAAAAGAAAAAATCGAAGGCGACAACCTGGCCTCTGCAACGCAGGGAGCTGTTCTGGCTTCTGTTACCAACTCGCCTCTGCTCTTTGCGGAAAAATCCAAATTGCCTTCGTATACAAAGGATGCATTGGATACCCTAGGTGTGAAAAAGGTCTATTTGATTGATTTGGGCGGACACACCAAAGGCAAGGTTGCCTCTGCCATAAAAAATTCCAGATCCCTTCTTCAGCCCAAAATAAGTGTAAAGGAATTTATCAAGTACCAGAGTATCTATGGGGAAATCCAGAAGAGAACAGAGCAGTATGATGTCGTGTTTTCCACAATCAACCCCTGGACATACTGGCATGTGGGTATTGGCCCCAAGGGCGAGGAGCCGGGAGGGTTATTTTTGGGTCCTGCCGCTTATGCCGCAGCCCATCACGGTAGCCCTGTTTTCATAACTGATGTGCATCCCGAATTGTCTTCTGCAAATGCATGGCACAACGAGTTCTGGAGGAACGCATATTTGGGAAGGATGCCGCCCGCCGTGGGATGCATGGTACTCACAGGAACTGCGGTTTATGATTTTCTCGGTGAGATGGGCTTTGATAAAGACGGATTGGACTTTATGGAATCCATGCTAACAGTGGCAGGTCAATTCGATATCGGAACCAGCTGGGACCGTGTATTTGTGGGTGCCGCGTTACCCGGTAGGATCATGGGCTCACCTGTTGATACCTCCTATTGGACCTCAAGATCCGCTCTTTATCAGGCCATAATATTTGCAAATCCCGCAGTGAGTTCCGAAGGCGGGGTCACCATGACCACAGGCTCCTCTTCTAGGCTTTCACATGGTGTCTTGCAGGTAGAGCCGGGAAGAGAGGTTACTGTGGAATATCCTGTGCTTCAGTCCTGGGTATCTTACGATCACAAGTTCAATGAGGAGGGCAGCCAGTATTGGGGTGTGGACTACACCTGTGCAGACGGAATAACTCCCTTCAGGACTCCATCCGATGATCCAATTGACGCTGACGGCCGATGGCCTGATATCACAACCTCGGATGTTGTGCCCTACTATGCAGATAAGGCAGGATACTCCTCTGTCTTCAGCACAAACTTCGATATTACAATGGACAATCTCAACCAGGGAGTCATCATGTGGCTCGAGGTGATGCATGGAGGCAACAGGGATGCAGGTGTCGTGGGTTTCTGGAATCCCGAGCAAATCGAGCCCAATCCCTGGAGGTGCTATGAGGATGAGGGTAGCACTGCAAATCCAGATACAAGGCTCATGAGCAAGAACACTGGTCTTGATTACATAAAGAATCCTTTTGAAGAGGGACCCCATGACGGGGTTATCATCTGCATATTGACCCAGACGACGCAGACCGTTGGTAAGGACGGCTATGATTTTGACGAGGCACTAAAGAATCTGCATTCCATGGGAGTCTCAGCAGGCTCCTGTCTTATTGCCAACACATTTTTGCATCTGTCCATGATAAGACACGGCTCCGTGTTCCAGGTAATAGACCCGTGGCTGACTTCATGGTACTGCGGCTTTGCGATCCAGACTTTTGTTCGGGATATAGCTCTGGGTTACTCCGTTGGGGAGGCCTATGAAAGGGGAATTCGGCATGTGGGTATAGAGTATCTCACTGGTCAGTGGTGGTGGGATATATTCGAAAATGTGGTTTACTTCGGCGATCCCGATCTGAGGGTGTACTCGCCAAAATATTCCTGGGACGAACCTGATCCACTTGCTGCGGGAGCAGTGATTGAGGGGCACTCGCCTTTCGGGGCCACAGGACATCCCCATGCGATAGAATCCACGTGGTTTATGGAGATGCTGCTTTATTCGGGAATATTTATAGCGATTGCGGCTCCTTTGGTTTTGATTTGGAGGAGGAAGAGGGCTGCTTTGGTGAAAGGGGAATAGGAACGAAGTTGGAAGGTTCAAACTCTTTTATTCTTAAGACTTTATACAAGTCTCCTTTTAAAAAAGTTATTTAAATCCTAATACCTTATCAGTTGCGAGGAATATTATGAAACTAATAGCGAGGTTTTGGATAGCCCTATTTCTAATAGGGATTTTAAGCAGTGTGGTTTTGCCGAGCGTAAATGCAGAGACATTTGATATTGGAGAAAAATTATTAAGAACAAGTTACCATCAAACAGGATATTACTATAGCTCTGGAATCATTTTGGATATGGGTTGGGAAGATGAAGAATTATATAATAATATTACATTAATGTTTGATGGTAATAGAACCACTGGAATAGATCAAGATACTGTGGATTTTTCACATGGTATAAAATTGATTTTCCCGTATGCATTTTTTGTAAACAATATTACATTTTTTCCTGTGTTTGGAGGAGGAACCACAAATTATACTGTAAGACTACTTTATTATAATTCTATGAGTGATATGTCTGAATCAACGAATAAATCACAAGTTTTTAATACAAATTGTTTTTTAACTGAAATTTGGATTGATTTGGATAGTGGATATGGAAATAATCATATTTACTTTAATGATGTTATCATAAATTATACTCCAAGTGAATCGTCTGAAGATAAAGAGAATGGAAATGAACATGATGACGAGGACGAATCAGAATTCGATGACTTATTTTTCGAACCACCATTTGTCGGCCTCTTGTGGTTAATATTGATAATTGTTCTTATTTTGATATTAATAGGGCGGAGGTCAAATAAAAAAGGAGAACCAGAAGTCACACCAGAGTCCACTGAGGACCAAACTTCCTCTCCTGAATCAGATGAACCCGAACCTTCGGAAGATAAGGGAAAGGTTGAGGGGCGATTCTGTCCCAATTGTGGTAAATACACAGAAGAAAAAGGACCATTCTGCCCCCATTGTAAACGGAGTATGATTTGAGGAAAAATTTAGAGGATATAGAACATATTAAACTCCTTGCGGGGTTTGCACCTAAAAAAATCCCCATCACTCAATCAACAAAAAAGCATACCTGTTCATCTTCTGCTTGTAATCGCTGAGCACTTCGATTGGATAACCAAGCTCCCTCACAGTTGTGAAGACATCCACACACAAGGCCTCGGGAGTGGGTCTGTTTTTTTCGGGATGCTTGCACTCATTTATGTCGCTCACACAATCCTTGCACACAACGCAGTGGCTCATGAGCAGCAAAAAGGCCTTTGGGTAGCCCAGGAAGAACACCTGGCGCTCAAGTTCCAGAAGTTTGGGATTCAATTTCTTGTACCATTTTGTCTTGTTCTCGGGCTTAGTCACCTTCTTTTCAAAATGGAAAACCGCGCCAAGGCTGTACTCCCTAAAAAATTCCTCACATTCTTCCTTTGAAGGCATGTTCGGCGGGCAGCATGCCCTTGTCCCGTAATCATCGCAGCCGAACTGGCATTTCATCCTCACCCACGGCGCAACCTTCATATCCTTTGGGTTCAGCCACTTGAAATCAGAGAATCCATGCTTTTTAAATAATGTTTCCAGTTTCCATTTGTTCGCCATAAAATTCACTTGTTATTTTTAATCTAAGGAGTTACCCCGTGCTTTCTTTTGGGGAGATGATAATCCTTTGACTCGTACTTCTTGAATCTGTTGATGATCTCATTCCTCAATTCGGAAGGAGCCACCATGCCGTCTGTGACCATCTCCGCACCCAGCTTGTAGATGTCCACATCCTTTCTGTATTCTTCCCTCAGCTTCTGGACGTATGCGGGTCTCTCTTCATCAGGTACTGCCATGATCTTGTTGAAAAACACGGCATTCACAGCAGCTTCAGGGCCCATGACAGCAATCATTGCAGTTGGTAGGGTAAGACAGGCATCAGGCTCATACCCCGGACCAGCCATTGCGTACAAACCTGCTCCATAGGCCTTACGTACGATAATGGATACTTTTGGTACCGTGGCCTGGGAGACCGAGTATATCATCCTGGCTCCTGCACGGATTATGCCCTGTTTCTCTACAGCAGTTCCTATCATAAAGCCTGGTACGTCAGCCAAGAACAGAATCGGGATGTTGAAGGCATCACACAACTGGATGAACTTGCCTGCCTTGTATGCGGACTCAACGAACAGCACGCCGCCCTTTATCTTTGGCTGGTTGGCTATGATGCCAATTGATTTTCCTCCTATTCTGGAAAAGCCAACAATGATTTCAGGTGCATACAACTTCTTGACCTCCAAGAAGGACCCGCGGTCCACAACCCGCTTTATCAGGTCGTACATGTCAAAGGGCATGTTCTCGTTCTTGGGTATGATGTCCTCGAGATCGTCACATGAGAGCTCAGCCTCCCTTGGCTCGATATCTGCAGGCTTCTCCTCAAAGTTCTGGGGGAAGTATGAAATATGCTTTTTAATTGCCTCGATTACCTCTTCTTCGGTCTGGCAGAGCATGTCACCCGAGCCTGAGGTGGTGCAGTGCATCCTAGCCCCGCCCATCTCCTCAAGTGTGACCTTTTCACCTATCACCATTTCAGCCATCCTGGGCGAGCCCAGATACATGCTTGCATTGCCATCTACCATGTACGTCACATCGCAAAATGCCGGGATGTAGGCTCCACCTGCCGCAGAGGGTCCGAACAGGCCGCATATCTGGGGAATCATTCCCGACATATTGGCCTCGTTGTAAAATATACGCCCTGCACCTCTTCTCCCTGGAAACATCTCCACCTGATCCGTGATTCTCGCACCAGCTGAATCCACAAGATATATCAAAGGGACCTTGAGTTTTATTGCCGTCTCTTGGATTCGAATTATCTTCTCAACTGTACGCCATCCCCAGGAGCCTGCTTTGATTGTGGAATCATTGGCCATGATGGCCACAGAGCGGCCCTGCACCTTTCCAACACCGCACACGACACCGTCAGCAGGTAGCTTTCCATCAAGAACATTTGCGAACATTCCATCCTCTGCAAAGGACTCGTCATCCAAAAGTAATTTTAATCTCTCCCTGACAAAGTGCTTGCCCCGCTCCTTTGCCTTGATGTGGTATTTCTCGGCTCCGCCCTTTTTGATGGTTTCGATGTAAGACTTCAGCTCCTCCTGAGATTTTTCAGTGGCACCGCCTTGCATTTCCATCTTATCCTCCTGCTTCGCCAATTGTTGATTCATATCACTCACCTTTGAAAACCGGCTTTCTTTTCTCCTTAAACGCCTTTAATGCCTCCACCCTGTCCTTTGTGGGAATGCAGACATCGTAAGCCTTTGACTCCAGAGCCAGACCGGAAAAGATATCGATCTCCGAGCCGCGGTTGATTGCAAACTTTGCCTGCTCCACTGCAAATGGTGCGTTTTTTGCAATCTGCTCTGCCATCTCGATGGCTTCGTCCATGAGCTTGCCCTCCAGGGCCACTCTGTTGATGAGCCTTATGTTCAAGGCCTCCTGGGCCGATATCCTTCTTCCAGTAAAAATCAGCTCCTTTGCCTTGCCAATTCCCACAAGCCTGGGGAGGCGCTGGGTTCCTCCTCCTGCAGGGATGATGCCCAGAGTTACCTCCGTAAGACCGAAAGTGGCTTGGGGGTCCGCTATTCTGATATCGCAGGCCAGGGCAAGCTCTGTTCCTCCGCCCAGTGCCACACCGTTCACTGCACATATCACTGGTTTTGAGAGGTTCTCTATGTCTATCAGAGTATCCCTGATTGTCTTGATATAGTGTCTCACCTGAACCTCGCTCATCTTCTCTCTTTCTTTTAGGTCAGCACCTGCACAAAATGCCCTGTCTCCGGATCCTGTGATGATAACCACCCTGATGTCAGGGTCAAAATAAACATCAGTAAGAATTTTTCTGCCTTCCTTTAAGGTCTCGATGTTCAGGGCGTTCATGAATTTCGGTCTGTTCAGAGTGACTATAAGTACAGAATCCTTCTTCTCCGTCAGGATATTGCTTTCTTCCAAACCCTCATCCCCCTTAATGAATATACTCAATGGCTCAATTGGAGCCAGGTAGTTTTATTCGATAACCAACAGGACTGCTCCAGTGTTGACGAAATCCCCCTGATTGACCTTGACCTCTTTTACTGTGCCCCCAAGGTTTGCCTGTATGGGAATGTGCATCTTCATGGATTCGAGAATGATTACATCCTGCCCTGCCGAAATACTGTCGTTTACAGATACCAAAACCTCTGCAATCGTCCCTGCCATACTGGCCTGAATCTCTCCCATGTAAATCCTCTCTTTTTGATTATCGTTGCGCTGTGTCATGATGCTTTCATGCAACATCTGGATTTGTCCGTATTATATGTTGCATCTCCCCCATAAGCCAGGTAAAACCACAATGAATACCGCAAATATATATCTTTCTATTTTTCTAAATTGTATAATATAACCAAAAACATATTAAAAGCCAACATATATGACAAAAACATGAATGCACCACCTGCGAATTCCTCCCAACAGATCGAGATTCAGGCTCACGAGCTTAGCAAGACCTTTGAAAAATTCCAGGCACTAAAGCAGGTCTCATTCTTTGTTAAAAAAGGTGAGATCTTCGGCCTTCTGGGACCCAACGGTGCCGGAAAGACAACATGCATGAAGATATTCGGAGGTATTCTCCTTCCTTCCGCTGGGAAGGCTACAATCAGCGGTGTGGATGTGGTTGAAAATCCTATCTTATCCAAATCAAAAATCGGATTTTTGCCTGAGTTCCCTGCACTTTTCGAGCATGTCTCGGGCAGGGAATTTCTGACCTTGATGGGGAAATTACGAGGAATGGAGAAGAGCATCATTGATAGACGTGTGGATTACTTCAACAAGATACTTAATTTGGAGGAGCAGATGGACTATCTGATAGGAACCTATTCCAAAGGTATGCGGCAGAAAATCGCCTTCACAAGCACTATTATCCACGAACCTGATATCCTGATTCTGGACGAGCCCACCTCAGGTCTTGACCCAAGGTTTGCAAAAATTCTCAAAGATATGATCAAGGAATTCGTAAAGCAGGATAAAACGATCCTCATGTCAACTCACATCATACCTGTTGCTGAGAGTCTCTGCAATAGAATCGGTATTATAAACAATGGAAAGCTCACCGATATCGGGACAATTAATGAGCTGAAGGAAAAGGCAAAAGCCGATGATCTGGAGAACGCTTTTATCAACCTCGTGGGATGAATTACATGGGATGGTATGAAATCTACGCCAAAGACTCTATAAGCACATACAGAGTCATGAGAAAGCGCGTATCAAAGCATCCTTTTATGACGCTTTGGTTCATTTTATTGATGCTGGCCTTTGCATGGATGGTTCTGAGCATGTACGAATTCTCCATGCTCCAGGGGGAGGAGGGGATCTTCACCGATATCGAGCCAAACACAGTACTTCTCATAATTTTCTTTATCTTTCTTGCCAAATCCGTTGCTGATACCACAAGGAGGGTGGCGCAGAACAAGTCACTGGTTTTCTTTCTTTCCCAGCCAATAAAACACAGAAGTGTGCTCTTCGGTAAATTCTTCTCGGAGATGGTGTTCAACCTTTTGATACTTGAAACCATAATGGGGGTGATGACCCTCGTTATCGTGGTCTTTGACATAAACATAGCAGGGGACATATGGTATATTTGTTATGCATTCATATTCTGTATTTTGGGGACAAGCCTGGGATTTTCCTTTTCCATCTTCAACACACTGAGGCCTTTTAGACGGAGGTTCGTTGTCATGGCTTCCGAAATCCCGTTTTTTTTATTGGTTTACAGTATCACTACAAATTATTATGACGCCTTGATCGGTTGGCCCTTTGCATTGGTATTGTTATTACTGGCTGTGTCCTCCTTACTTCTGCTTTTTGTGTGCCAGAAAATCTTTCTGGATGCCTGGACCTTCGGCATAAGCGCTAATGAAGGAGCAAAGAAATCTGTGTATGATATATTTGCTAGGGCCCCCTTGGTTCCCAAAAGATTTATGGATGAAAGATTGAGGGCCCTTGTAAGAAGGGAGCTTGCCGAAAAGGTGAGATCAGGAGCGATCTGGGGCACGGTAATCACGGTTATTGCCATTACCTATGGAACAATGTATGCCATGGATACCCTGGCTGATGTTGATCTTCTTCAGATGAGCGTGGGAAAGTATGTCTATCCTTTGCTTGTTGGAATGGGCATCTTTGCGGTGTCCACACTTGAGCCTGGCATATCCTCTTTAAGCAGTATCGGAAAGGAGGGAAAGAACCTATGGATTCTAAAGACGGTGCCTTTTAAGGGATCTATCGTGGCAAAGTCCAAGGCTCTGTCCAATATTGCCATTTCACCAATGATAGTTTTCGGAACAGCACTGTTTTCGGCCTATTACATGTCATATCATACGAAGATTGAGCTCGTGAACTACAATTTCCTTGAAATCGTGTTCTTCTCGGCACTGGGAGCCCAGACAATGATCTTTTTATTTGTGGGGCTTGGCACCTGGTTCGGTGTAAAATATCCCAATTTTGACGAGTCCAACAAGGGAAATCCCGACATCATGACAATGTACATATTTGCAATGGGCTGTCTTTTTCTGGGAGTGTTGTATCTTTCTGCACCTTTTTATCTGATGATCAAGAATTACAATGTTCTTGGTATGCTGATGATGATATTTTCCCTGGCCATGGCGGCACTGTTTCTCTACTTTGCATTGGAGGAAGGTGGAAAGGAGCTTGAGAAACTGGAATACGGTTGAGGGAAATAATCCCCCGGGGTAAGGCTTAAATCCGCAGGAACCATTATAGCGAAATAGTTTGGAACGACTTGTAACTTTGGGGGAGATGATATGAGCCTTGTTATAGATGGTCACAGTCTCACTATCGAAGACGTTGTAGATGTTGCACGGAACAGAAAAAGGGTCGAGATTCATGCCGAGGCAAAAGAGAGAATCGTAGAATGCCGCGAGCTTCTGGAAAAGAAGATTGCGGAAAAGGAGACATTGTACGGTGTGAACACAGGCATCGGGGAGCTATCTGAAGTTGTGCTCACCCCAGAGCAGGTGAAAGATTACCAGAAATACCTGATCTACAGCCATGCCGCAGGTTACGGAGAGCCAATTCCGGAGGAGGAGGTCAGGGCGGCAATTCTTTCCAGGCTCAATTGCCACTGCTGGGGCCATTCAGGGTTAAGAATGGTGATTGTGGATACCCTTGTAGCAATGCTGAACAAAGGCGTGACACCTGTCATGTGCAGGAAAGGCTCTGTTGGTGCTTGTGGAGATCTCTCGCCAATGGCGCAGATGGCATTGGTTCCCATGGGTGAAGGCGAGGCCTTTTATGAAGGAAAGAGGATGAAGGGAAAGGAGGCTATGGATTCGGCAGGTATTCCCATTATTGTTTACGAAGCCAGGGACGGCTTGTCAACAATAAATGGCTCCAATGTGATTGCGGGTATGGGTGCCCTTTTGGTATATGATGCCGAGCGCTGGTTGAGAAACTCGGAAATCTCGGCAGCCATGACCCTGGAAGTTCTGAACGCCAACATGATGGCTTATGATGAAAGGCTGCATAAGGTAAGAGGATTTCCCGGTGCAATGGAATGCTCTGAGAACATAAGACTATTTACCGAGGGAAGCAAACTTTTAGCTCAAGAGGGCAAGAAAGTTCAGGATGCATACAGCCTGCGAAGCACTCCCCAGGTCGTGGGTGCTGCAAAGGACGCCTTCAAATGGGCAAGATACATGATAGAGACCGAGATTAACGGTGCCGCTGATAACCCCACTTTCTTTCCAAAAGAGAATCTCGTTCTTACTGGAGCCAATTTTCAAGGCACGCCCATAGCCTTTGCACTGGAGCTTGTTGGTATTGCGGTAACCACTATTGCAGCATTATCCGAACGAAGGCTCAACAGGTTAATGAACCCTCATCTTTCAATGGGCCTTCCTGCATTCCTGACAAAAGGCGCGGGAATGTTCTCGGGTCTTATGCTTACCCAGTACACAGC
This sequence comes from uncultured Thermoplasmata archaeon, assembly GCA_965372465.1. GTDB lineage: Archaea > Thermoplasmatota > Thermoplasmata. Next base: position 35,574 of record CBDVCK010000002.1, read on the forward strand.
CGGGTCTTTAATTTGCGAAAACAGGATACTTTCCCATCCTGCGGCAACTGGCTCAATTCCTGCAGCAGCAGACCAGGAGGATTTCGTGAGCATGGGCATGACAACAGCCATAAAAACAAAACAGATCATCGACAATGCCCAGGCAGTTTTGGCAATCGAACTTATGGCAGGTGCACAGGCAGTGGACTTCAGGGCTCCGATAAAACCGGGCAAGGGAATACAAGCGGCCTATGATGTGATTCGAAAGCATGTAAAGAAATTGGAGGAGGACAGACCGCTTTTCAATGATATCAATAATCTCACTGCAGTTGTGAAGAAAGGCGAGGTGTTGGAGGCTGTGGAAAAAGCCATAGGCGATTTGAAGTGATGGGGAAGGTTATGAAAATGGATTTGGAAAAATGCTTCTGCAGTGAAAAAACAATTTCCATGAGATTCTAAACGTAATTAAGGAGATGCTCCATTAATGATCCCCGCTGCAAAAGATGAGATGCGCACAGGCATTGAGGTTTTTTTTACCAATACCCGAGGACTTGGAGGCAAGCTCAGAAGGTCAGCCGAGGATTTTGTTGTACGCGAGATCTCACAACCTCCACCTTCAGATGAAAATGGAGAATATACGATAGTAAAGATAACAGTAAAAAACTGGGAGACCAACAGGCTCATCAGACAGATCTCAAGGAGGTTGGGTATCAGCAGAAAGCGAATCGGATTCGGCGGAACAAAGGATAGAAGAGCAATAACCTCACAGCTGTTTTCAATTAAGGCACCCCTTGAAGATGTTAAGAATATTAATCTAAAGGATGTGGAAATTGCAGAGGCCTACACCTCCGGCAAAGGACTGTTTTTAGGTGACCTTAAAGGAAACTCATTCGATATCGTAATCAGGGATATGCAGTGCCCTGAATCGGAGATTGCGCATCTTGCTTCCGAAACACAAAAGGAATTGCATTCGCTCTATGGTTTTCCAAATTTCTTTGGTCACCAGAGGTTCGGTGCATTAAGACCTATAACGCATATTGTGGGAAAAAAACTAATTAAGGGTGATTTCAAAGGAGCTGTTTTTGCATATCTTGGAAATCCGGTACAGATCGAAGGCCCGGATGCCTTTGAGGCAAGGAAGGCGGTTGAGGAAAGCGAGGATTACGCCCAAGCTCTTTCAATGTTTCCTGTACATCTGAGTTTCGAAAGGGCAATGTTAAATCATCTGGTGAAGAATGAGGAAGACTTCATAGGAGCCATCACCACACTTCCAAGGAACCTTACCATGATGTTCGTTCATGCGTACCAATCGTATCTGTTCAACAGGATATTGAGCAAACGGATCGAAAGCAAATTATCTCCGGCTGAACCTGAAATCGGGGATATCGTGCTTCCCCTGGATTCCAATGGCCTACCTGATCATAAAAAAGGAATCGATGTCAACGAGGATAACATTGAAAAGGTAGAAAAAAAGATCGCTCAACAGAAAGCGTATCTATCAGGTCTGATTCCGGGGGCCGAAGAGAGCCTTGCATCCGGTAAGCAGGGAGAGATAGAAAGAAAGATTGTGGAGGAAGAAAAAGTATCACCCGTGGATTTTATTATACCTGAAATAAGAGAGATTTCCTCAAAGGGCAGAAGAAGGGCTTTGGTCACACCTATGAAGAATTTTGGATATGAGGTGGAAAAAGAAGGAATCAGAATGAGATTTGAGCTTCCCAAGGGCTGCTATGCAACTTCTCTACTAAGAGAATTCATGAAAGCCGAGATGCTCAATTACTAAACCTTAATAAAAATTAAAGAATTTCAATCCGTTTTCAAGAACTTCCGAAGCCTTATGATATCCTCAAAGGAACCCTTCAACTTGATCTTTCTCAGGGCAAAGGCCTTCATGGGACTCAGTTCACCGGTCATGAGAGCGGTCAGGGTTTCAGTGTCTGCTGTTACTGTCAATCGCGGTTCATCAACCTTTCCTTTTGTAAGATCGCCGACATCTCCTTTGTTGATTGCAATGTGAAAGCTCTCGCCATCGGTTACATCCAGTAAGAAGACGCCTTCAAATCCCTTTAAATCTTCTCTCATCTTCTCGTCTTCTTCCATTTTTTTCTTGGCCTTGTCCAACCATTCATTTAACACTTCTTCCACATTAAATCCTCCTAGTAGTCCTCAATCTTCTTGGTTTTAACTCGATTTAAAATCCGCTGGGCTGTCTTCCATGAGCGGCGCGTATGCGGAGGTAGTTCTCCATGCTCATGAGTCCATTTCTTTAAAAAGGTTATGGTAATCTTATCGGAGGGGTATCCGCTTCCCAAATCGCAGCCGAGCTCGGATTTGATTTTATCCACTTCAAAATCCCGCGTTGTCTTGGCAATAATTGAGGCCGCAGATACTATGGGATAGGTCTCATCTGCACCATGCTTGGAGATGATCTCAAGCTCGAAATCGAGCTCTCTTTTTATATCCTCTCCAAAGCGCTCTTCATTTACATCGGCACTGTCCACATATGCGATTCCTGGTCTTAGTTTATCAATGATACTTGCAAATACTTTTGTCTCTATCTGGTTCATGGTCATGCGCTCTCTCATTGCGTCGATATCGTCTGCAGGCACAATAATGACCTCTGTCTTGGCTATTTTGTAAAGCTCCTTGGCCAGTATCTCTCTTCTTTTTGGTGTGCACTTTTTCGAGTCTTTGACATTCAATCCGTCAAGCTCGGATTCGTTTTCAAGTGCAAGGCCTGCAACCACCATGGGTCCCATTACAGGACCGCGGCCTGCCTCGTCCACACCGCAAATCATGTGAATGGATAATAAGGTAAGGGTAAATAGGGGTTTTGATTTGCTTACCTCGGTTGAATTGCAGCAATAATACCAGTAACATATTATTGCCTCCCCCAAACCACACCACATGATTTGTATGATTTACATGATTTGAATGAAAAAGCATATATATCTGATACGCCTTTTCTTCCCTTGGTGATCATGATGTTTCAGAAACCCGAGTTCCATGGAAGTACCACAGTTGGTGAAAGAGGGCAAATAGTTTTGCCTGCCGAGATGAGAAAGAAACACGGCATAAAACCCGGAGACAAGCTCCTTGTAATATCCAATCCCCTCCCACATGGCGCTTGGGCAATCATGCTCATTGAAAGCAGTGTTCTGAACCAGGTGTTTACAGATATGACTGAGAGTATCGGAAAGATTATAGAAGCGCAAAAAAAGGAAGAGAAAGACGACGCACAAGAGTAATTCGGTAAACATTCTGAGGTGGTTTTTATGACAAGGCTTATCTATCGGGGTGATTGTTTGAATACGATAATCCTCTTATGTAAATCATCTATAATTGCAAAAGACAGGAGGCGTTGATTTACATGGTAATGAAATCCTTAGGCCGGGCAGTATCCACATTTCCGAAGGTCACAATCGCTGTTTTAATTGCAGTAACAATCATTGCTGCAGGATTTATTGGAATATTTGGTATCGATCAGGAGTTCTCTGAATCCTCTTTCATGCCAGAGAATGAGGTTGTTATTGCACAGGAAGAGGTTGCCGATCTGTTCAGCACCTCAAACGTGTACAGGGTCTCCATCCTTGTCAAAGATAAGGATCGGGATGTCTTGACATCGGATGCAATGGTGGAGATGCTGATGGTAGAGCGGGCTATTATCAATGATACTATAGTCAACGAGACTCTCATGAACCCGGACAATCCCTCTGCCAATGCCAACTCTGTGGCGGACATTGTGGCACAAACCTATTTGGGCGTACAAGTCAACGATACACCTACCTTCGATGAAAAAATCGAAGCTATCCAGAACATGAGTGACACTCTCATCAAGCAGACTATTACAGGAATCCTATCTTCCAACTTCACACCTCCGGTGGTCAAGGGCATGTTTTCCATGCTGTTGACCAGCGACTTCTCTTTCGAAACCGGCCATATTCAGGCCAAGGGGACCATGATACTCATCACCCTGAACGGGAGTCTTGGAGAGGAGGGGGAGGAGGGGCATGATGGTATGACCAGTGAAGAAACCCCCTTGTCCCTGTCCGAGGAACGCATGGATGCCATTGTAAAGGACATGGACCTAAATTCCACGGAAATGCAGGTTATGGGTATGAGCATCATCATGGAGGAGATCATGAACGCCATGAGCGCTGATATGGGTTTCCTGTTACCAGCTGCGTTCATATTGGTCATAATAATCTTGGGTGTGGTGTTCAGGAATGGATGGGATATGGCAATCAGTCTCACTGCACTTGTAATGGGGATTGTGTGGATGTATGGTTTTGGCACAGCACTGGGCTTTTCGTTCAATCCTATGACGCTTGTGGTGCCCATCCTCATAGTCGGCCTAGGAATAGATTATGGCATACATCTGACCATGCGTCATCGTGAGGAGCTCAATAAGGGAAAGGAGGTCGATCATGCTGTGGAAAAGACCATCAGCCACGTGGGCACAGCCCTGCTGCTTGTTACGGTAACAACCATGGCAGCCTTCCTCTCGAATCTGGCCTCCCCTATGGACCCACTCAAGGATTTCGGCATCATCGCCACCATCGGGATTATAAGCTGTTTCTTCACTATGGTCACCTTCGTGCCTGCCTGCCTGCATATCAAGGATACAAGGAAGGCTAAAAAACTTGCAGAGAAAAAACAGAATGACAAGGATTTTAAGCCAAAGAAAGAATCAAAATCGAAAAAAGCCGCAAAAGCTGCACTTGATAGGGGCATAAGTGCTGGTGCCAAGGCCGCGGAAAGGTTGCCAATTTTAGTAATCGTTGTCGTGCTTTTGATTTCAGTAGGGGCGATTATGGCTGCTATGAACCTCAAAACGACTTTCGAATTCGAGGATTTTCTACCCGAAAACCTGGAACTGGCTGAGGACCTGGAATACATGTTGAACGAATTT
>CBDVCK010000003.1:0-39991 GCA_965372465.1 uncultured Thermoplasmata archaeon
ACCAATGGGAAAGCACGGCTTTCCTGATATCGCGGCAACCCTCACATTCGTTAAACCGTCATTTGAAATAAATGTTCCATTAGTTTTGTATCTTACGTACATTGCACTGTCCCAGGTAGTCTCGGACATGGTGTTAGCTTCCATTTTCCAGTGATCGAACATGAAATCATAGAATCCGTACGATGCAACAAGAGCGAAAACCAGTATTCCCAAGGCAATGATCTTTCTTTTTTTGACTATCCTGAAAATATAGTAGAAAGTCAAACCAGTCAAAAGTGAAAAAAATATCAAGAAGAAGTACGAGTAATATGTCCTCATGCCTATTGTGGGGAATATGAAAATAAGGGATACTATCACAAAAATGTCATAAAGTCCTTTATTCTTCTTCCAGATAAGGAGCCCAAGACCAATCAATCCAAAGATTAGCATAAAGCCGATTCTACCGATTAAGTTTATAAATAAGTTGATTATCAAGATAGGCGGAGAACTACCAGTAAGAACCGAAGTTTCTTCATAGACCTCAAGACCTTTAGCCCCCTCTAAAGGATTATCACCTGCAAGCAGCATGCTGAGTAAAACACCAAATATTCCCATGATGACTAGGGGCCCTACGAACCTGAGGCTGCCCCGGGCTTTGTTTGATTTTGCCATAACCGGAACCAGCTGTTTGAATATTGCGAAGATGATTATACTGGCGAGATATGCAATCAAAATAATTATCATGAAAACACCGAGTCTGTGACTGGTTCCCACTGTCAACAGCAGAAATATGAACAAGAAATTCAGCCTATTTATTGCAAAACCCCTTGTTTTTAGAAGCAGAAGAATACAGGCAGGAGCAAGTGAGATAAACAGGTTTCTAGTGGATGCCTGCCAGAATGTCATCCTAATAAACAATGGGGATAATGTGAAAGCCAGTGCCACTACAAAGCAAAAAACATCATCTTTCATTATTTCCTTTGCAAGAAAATAAATCCCAAATACGCCAATCAAACCCAGAATAATCGAGATCAGGAAAATTGAACCCTCCACATTCACCCCTGTACTTACCGAAACACCGGCTGCAAGGTAGGGATATGCACTTGGGTATGACAGCGGATAAAGACCGATATATGAAAGTGGATGCAAAATCCATTTTCCATAATGATACTGGGTTATGGAATTGGAAAGAATATGGATGAGAAAGGAATCAGCTCCAAGTTCATGCTGAATCGTTGGGTATCTCACAGCGATGTTCAATACGAACAGAAACAGGAGCAGCAGATAGTTAACCCTTTTTGAGAACTTCATTGGATTCCCTATATAAGAGCCTGTTTATAAAGTTTATATGCGTGATTATCTAATGTCATTTCATATTTTTTATTAATTTCATGTTATTCAGATTTCATATATACTGTGAATATTATATCTTTAAAATAATATAATTTTCCATGATTTGTCAATTTTATGAACATAATATGAAACCATCTTATCAATGGAAATCTTGACAGATAAAAGACCCCATCGATCGCCTCTATTCTGATTCTTTTAAAACCTGCACTCTTGAGTAACGCATCCAACCTTGAAGGTGTGTTTGCCCGATAATAGGTGGGATATGAGGAATCACCACTATTGAGCCCCTTCTTTAGACCTTTTACAATTGAATAAGGAAGCACTCGTATGATCACGCCAGCAGGGGAATTGGCGTTCGGGGTCCATGATATAAATATGCCATCAGTTTTCATGACTCTACTAATTTCTTTGAAAACTTTGCTTGGCTCTCTCAAATGTTCAAGTACAAAATTAGTTAATAGAACATCAGCGCATGCAGACTTTAGGGGGATATGTTCCAGATTTGACTTTATATAGTGAACATTTTCCTTGGATAAATCACGCTTTTCAATATTTACATCCATACCAATGCAAAGCCTAAAACTATCAGAATATCTTTCCACAAATCGTTCTTGTCCGCACCCTCCATCGACAAAGATTCCATTTGGATACTTGCCTTTCTTCACTTCCTCGTCGAACAAAGCCAAATGTTTCTGCCATAACTGGGTGGCAGATTCATAAACAGGATTTGAAATGTTTTTTTTATGCGAGTTCATATGAATCACTGAGGATATGTTTCCTGACAATTTTTATTTTTAGATATATCCAATGATCAAATATTATTTTATCTATAGATCCTTTACAACTTCCGTGTAAACGTCCACGATTTTCTGGGAGATATTCTCCCATGAGTAACGTTTTGCTACGGTAATACAACTATCAATATAGCCGCTCCTTCCGTTTCTTATGACCTTCAAAATGGCATTTTTTATGGCTTTGGGATTTCTCTTTCTAATTAACTGACCCGTTTCTTGATTCACCACCTTTTTCACGTCACCCACATCAGTGGATACCACTGGAACTCCACAGGCCATGGCTTCCAATACCACAGTGGGCATTCCCTCATATAAGGAGCACAGAGCAAGAACGTCAGCACAATTTAAAATCTCGGGAATTTTCTCATGATCGAGGGGTTTTATAAATGTGACATCCTCGATATTTTGGGTTTTTACGATTTTTCGCATCTTTTCCTCCATAGGGCCACTGCCAACCAAGACCAACCTCGCTTTGGATACCTCGGATTTCAACTCCTTGAAAGATGAAAGTAGAATATCCAATCCCTTCTCTTTTGAGAATCTTCCCACAAAAAGTATAATTTTTTCATCTCTTTCAAAACCGTATTTTTCCCGCATTTTTCCCCCGTTATGGGGTCTGAACAATTCCGTATTAACGCCAACAGGGATTACAACAATCTTATCTTTAAGATCTGGGTTTTTCCTTAAATAGTAGTCCTTTGTTGATTGATTCACGGCAATCAGCCGATCCATACGGCCAAGGGTTGCTTTTTCCATTAAAGAATATAATCCCCAAATCAATACATTCTTTCTGGTTCTAATGCCGATATCTGGGATACCGTGGAGAGTGCATACCTTGGGATTTTTTCTTTTAAATATAACGAAAGGGAAGGCAAAGTCGGGTCTATGTGCATGTATTATGGAATGTTCTGGAATATTCAATCTCGGGGTTTTCATCATAAGTTTTAAAAAAAACGAAATACTGGTATCCCTCCTCATTTTAATTGGGATGTGATCAAGATTGAATCTATCCACATCTCCTTTATCGATTTTGGGGCTGATCAGAGTCACTTCGAACTCTCTCTCATTTAAAGCGGTGATCAACCCGCTTACATATGCAGCTGTTCCGCTTGCTTTGGCCACAAAAGGATTCTTTCCCGAAACGATTGTTACCTTCACTGTCCCACTCCAGATATTAAATTCGAATCATATTCTATGATTTATTTTTCTTTGAATTATGCTACTATATCGAACTAACATACATTTCTCAGGTATCCAATTCCTCATACATCCGATACAATCGCTCTTTCATCACTTTCCATTTACATATCTCGTACACTTTGCTTGCTTTCGCCACCATACCTGACATTTTATCCCTTTGGCTGTAAAGCTCAAGTATCTTGGCAGCAAGGTCATCATCATCCCCCGGTTCGTAGTAGAGGGCTGCATCATCCCCCATGAGAGAATGCAGTGCCTTCAAGCGGCAGACTATTATGGGTTTGTTTAGGGCTATGTATTCAAACACCTTGTTTGGTACGGCAATTTCCGTTAGGGGATTGCGGATATAGGATACGACCCCGAAATCCGTAAGATCCAGGTAGCTTGAGACCTCCTCAGGGTCCAGCTTCCCACCGATATAAACATTATTTTCAAGTTTCAGGTTTTTCGTTAATTCTTCCAATTGTTTCTTGTAGGCAGCTCCTTTATGACCGTACATATGGCCGAAAAGTACGAAGTAAAAGTTCGGAATTTGCACTTTTAGGCGAGCCGCGGCCTTCAAAATCACCTCCAGGTTTCTTTCGTAATTTATCCCGCCAACGAAAACAAGTACAAATTTATCTCTTAAGTTCAGCTTTGTCTTGAATTCTTCCAAATCCATCTCATGCCGTAGTTTCTCATCAGGTGAGTTCATTATTACCGATATCTTACTTTCCGGAACCCCTCTTTTCATATAGATTTCTTTTATGGTTTCGTTCACAGTTATTATATGGTGGGCATATGCATGGCTTACCTTCTCAAGAAAGAGCGGGAATCTCACTAAAGCCGAGCCCATATTCTTCTTGAACCTTGCCGCGAAAATCTCGGGCATTGCCTCATGCAGATCAAGAACTATTTTTGCACCTTTCATCTTCTGAAAAAGGGTGATAAATACCAGAAAATCCGGTAGCGAATGTACATGCACCACATTGTAATGCTTCTTGCGATTAAGGGAATTCAGAATGAGAAATGATAAAATGAAGAACATACCGTAATTAAAGATATACCTGAGGTAACCTCCTCTTCTATGTTCCAGAGGCAGTCTATACGCATTTACACCATTATAGGTTCCGAATTTATCCTCACCCTCACCTCTCAGACATATGACATCAACACCATACCCTTTTTCAACCAGAGCCTCGGCAGCCCTCCTTACCCTGGGATCGAAAGGATAGTATGAATAAACTGGCATGCAGATCATTTTTTTTATTAACTTATCACCTTCCATGCTATTGCTCATCCTCCAGAATATTCTTGAAAAGAACGAACTCGCATTTTTTTTCTGTATAATCTATGAATTTCTTAAAACCATTTAAAGCATTTTCCCCTCTGTTTCTTTTATGCCTTTTTGGAAGTCCTTCCCATAGCTGTATCTCGTCTGTGGCCATCACCTCATAGGGATGAAGGTAGAACACCACAGGATCAAAATACCGGGAGGAGATATTGAAAAGCGAACACATCTTTTTGACACCGAATGTTCTTATTCCAGACAATGTGAGAGGAACGATAAAGGCAGACAGGGGAACCTCAAGAACCTTTGAATCTCCCTTTTTAAAGATGTTGCTGCTTGAAGGACGGTAAGGTTTTGTGGGTGCGAAAAAAGCCTTTATATTGTTTGCCATGCCCAAACCAAAATCGAACCTCAAGGAAGACACAGAACTATCACACACGTATCCCAAACCCTCCAGGACATTTAATGTAATGTGGTTTACCATGGCATACGGAGCTCTAAAGATCCTCACGTCTTGACCAATGATTCCCTTCAGAATTTCCGAGCTCTTTTGTATCCTTTTCTTCTGCTCTGCAGCATCCAAATCCACGAAATTCTCCTCAATATCCAGACCATGGGAATATCCATGGCAACCGATTTCATGCCCTCTGGAATCGATGTCTTTTATTACATCTTCATACTCTTGGGCAAATTTCCCAGCAACGAAAAACATTGCCGAAATGCCCTTGGCTTCAAGGACATCCAGAATCCTCTCTATACCCAGTTCCCCTCCGGGAAAGTGATCCACATCAACCGACAATACCATTCTTATGGTCATTTCAAGCCTTTCCTTTTAAACATGGATTATGAATCATGTCCTATACCACATCCGTATCTCCCCAGGTGATGTACCAATTTAATGGATTTTTTACTAAATCAATATCAATTTCCTTTGAGAGGGGATATATGATGAACGGCTCCTCTTTGGGATAAAGCCTTTTGGGGCATTTCATAAAACCGCATTTTTTTAATACATTGTTATAAGAACTCCATTTTGGCACTGAGCATGCAATCAAATCAACCTTCTTTTCCTTAAGATAATCACCAGCTTTGAGTACAAGCTCGTGGACAATATGTTCATGGTTCGGCAGGGCTAAAATGTCCACTATCGCACCATTTGAAAGCCCGAATTTTTCCAAAACAGATACAATGACCACGGCCAAGATTCGGCCATCTTTTTCGGCAGCAAATTTCTGGTAATGTCTGCTCGGGCATTCTGCATATCTCCAGTTCATATATCTTGAATCGCGGGTTAATATAATGGGATATGAAACTTTTGCCTCCTCCCAAAATTTATCGAATCTCTCATTAAATTCGGAAACGGTTTTATAGGTCACATCTCCTGTGATTTTTGGCTTGCGGGTCCTGTAAAACACACTAAAAGTGAATTTTGCTGCCATTTCGCTGAGTAGACAGAGTAATCTATTTGAAAACATCTTTTTTGAAAGATTCTTGAAATTTATAGGTTTTATCATCACATGCAGCGAGAATAATTCAATACAACCTAGCTTCCTATGGCCCGGCAAGGCGTTCTCATTGGGAAATCCGATCACGATATCGATTCCCTCCTTTCGGGACTCGGCAAGCAGATTCTGTCCCAGAGCAACGAAAATTCCCAGGCGGCCAAAATCGGTGTGAGTCATGCCAACAACTTCCCAGGATGTCATAAAATCTAGATGTTGGGCTTTGATATTTCGGTGAAGTGAGCCAAGATGGCCCACAATTTGATCATTATCAACTGCAACCAAACTCTTTGATCCTTTCGGATTCTTTTTGAATTCCCATTCCCAGTGATTGAGCTTTCTGTTTTTTTCGAATATTATATTGAAAAGGTCATTTATATTTTCCTCATCGCCATCTATATATTCTCTGACAGACCAGTTCTTCTCCATGATTTACAACTCCGTGCTCGAAGTCATGATGTATCAATCTGCGTTCTTTTCGAGAACATCAACAATTCTCTTGGAGGCTTTCCCATCACCAAATAAGTTCAAATCGAAGTCAATATCTGCGCTGAGCATTTTTGAAACACCATCAACTATTTTCTGGTAATCGGCACCGACGAGAATATTTGCCTTGGCATCCACAGTCTCATTCCATTCAGTATTATCCCGTAAAGTCACACAGGGCACCTTCAATAAATACGCTTCCTTCTGCACCCCACCAGAATCTGTGATCATGAGTTTTGCATTTGCAAGTAAGAAAAGAAACTCGAGATAGCCAACAGGCTCCACAAGCTGAATCGTATCCGAATTTTTCACTCGATTGCTCATTCCGAATTCACTCAACATTTTCTTTGTACGGGGATGAATTGGAAAAATAAGCCTGGTATCCAGGCTTAAGAGCGCGTTTATTATGCCTTCCAGCCTGTTTCTGATATCAGTATTCTCGGCACGATGGGCGGTGACAAGATAAAAATCTTCCTTTAAATCATATTTTTGGGAAAATCCTTTCTGTTTGGCAAGTTCGAGATGAGCGTAACAAGCATCAACCATGGTATCTCCTACCAGATGTATACGCACATCGGGTAAGCCTTCATTTTTCAGATTCATAACAGCGGTTTTTGTTGGGCAAAAAAGCATATCGGACGCATGATCTATTAAAATCCTGTTGATCTCTTCAGGCATCGTCCTGTCAAAGGATCTAAGTCCCGATTCGATATGACATGTTGTAACCCCCTGGATTTTCGTGGATGCCAAAGCTCCCGCCAAACTGGTATTTGTATCTCCCGGGGTTATTACGAAATCTGGTTCTTCTTTTATGATAACCTCCTCGAGTTTTCCCAGCATCTCCCCAGTCTGGTATCCATGACTGCCAGAGCCCACATCAAGAAAATAATCCACGTTTGGCATTTTCAGCTCTTCAAGAAATATTTCATTCATCTCCCTGTCGTAATGCTGACCTGTGTGAACCAGCACATGATGGATATCCCTATTCAGAATCTCTCTTATCACAGGGGCCATCTTTACAAAATTCGGTCTCGTACCAACCACGGACAGTAATTTCATATTCCATCCTCTTTTTACAATGATAGGATATTTTGATGGTATTTTATTTTTTCGTGCAGAATCTAAACATTTATAAACAAAAAAAACCTACCAAAAGCGAATCGCATGCTCAACGTTGGCGTAATCGGCGTAGGAATGATGGGACAGAATCATGCAAGGGTTTATTCTGAGATTGCAAACCTCGTGGGTATCTCCGATGCCCGTGAAGAAACCCTGAATAAGGTTTCCAAGAAATTCAACGTGACAGGATATCAGAATCACAGCGAACTTTTAAAACGAAAGGACCTGGACGCGGTAAGTATCGCGTCACCCACATCCACACATTTTGATCTGGTAAATGAGGCGATTACCGAAGGAAAACATGTCCTTGTGGAAAAACCTATGGGCGCGGATTTGAAAAAAGCAAAAGAACTCGTGGCAAATGCCAAAAGAAGGGGAATAGTATTTGCCGTGGGTTACATTGAAAGACATAACCCTGTTGTGGGATTTACCAAAAATCTCATAGAACAAGGGCAGTTTGGAAATGTGATATCCGTCTCCTCACGAAGGGTCAGTTCATTTCCCGAAAGAATCAAGGATGTGGGTGTTGTAATGGATTTGGGAATTCACGATATCGATGTGATAAGATATCTTTTGGGTTCAAAGGTAAAGAGCGTATATTCTCTGGCAGGTATGACCACAAATGGCAATTTCGAGGACCATGCCAACATCCTTTTTGAGTTCGAATCCGGCGTGTTTGCCACAATTGAGGTGAATTGGCTCACACCCATGAAGGTCAGGAAGGTATCCCTAACATGTTCCCGAAACTTTGTTGAGATGGACTATATCAACCAGTCCCTTCAGGTATCTTCATCTACAATCAAAAAAATCGATTTTGGCAATCTTTACAGGATACCGCAGGAATATAATGAAAGAAAGATACAAATCGAGCGCAGAGAGCCATTAAAAAACGAGCTTTTGGATTTTCTGGATGCCATAGAACACCAAAAAGCACCCCTGGTTTCAGGCGAGGAAGGAGTTTTAACCCTGGAAATTGCACATGCCGCAATGCTTTCGGCAAAAAGCCAAAAAAAGGTTTTGCTTTGATATGCACCACTAAAACCAAGGGTATCGGAAACTTAGGGAAAAATAAAAAATAGTTATAATGCCATGGTGGAAGGTTTATATTACTAGTAAAGGAGGTAAAACGATATGGCGGGAATAAAAATTAAAACAATAAAATCTCAAAAAGTAGCCTATCTTGAACATACTGGCGAGTATAGTGCTATCCCATATGATAAGTATTTTGAAAAGCTCTATGCATGGGCCAAGGAAAAGAACGTTCGCCCTGGATTCAAGCCCCTGGGAATCTTCCATGATAACCCCGAAAAGACACCAGCCGATAAGTGCAGAAGCGAAATAGCAATTCCAATTGTAGGTGATGCCGAGTCGGATGAGGAAATAAAGGTCAAAGAGCTTCCATCAATGGAGGTTGCCGTAATCAAACATAAAGGCTCTTCGGAGGAATATAAGAACACCTATAAAACCCTTGGAGACTGGATAACTGAAAACGGTTACGACTGGGCAGGACCCTGTATGGAAGTGTACACAAAGAAACCCAAGGTGAAGGGGGACACTACCATCATGAACGCAATAATTCAGGCTCCGGTAAAGAAAAAGGCACCGCTTCTAAGAAAATTGGCGGACAAAGAAGAAACCGAGGTAACTGAGGTAACAGAGATAACTGAGGAAACCGAAGAAAAAGAAGGGGAGAGTTAACCTCTTAAATCGTACTACTTCCCCACCCCAAAATAAACAAAGCCCTTAGCAATACATTCCTCTTTATCGAATACATTTCTTCCATCCACGATAATGGTGGTTCTCATGATTTCCTTGATATATTGAAGATCGAGATCCCTATACACAGTATGGGCAGTCACTATTATGATACAATCAGAATCTTTTATTGCATCTTCAAGGTTCTGGTGCAGATCATATCCTTCAAATTCCTTAACAACAGGGTCATGGATTCTGATTTTACCACACACTCCTCCCAACTCTTCGATTATTGGCAGAGCAGGGGAATTTCTGGTATCATCCGAATCCTGAAGGTAAGCCAATCCAAGTACAGTGATATTGGCATCATTTATATTCACCCCTCCTTCCGATAGTGCATTTTTTACAAGTTCCATCATATGGTATGGCATGAAATCGTTTATCTCCCTTGCCTGTGTGATGATCTTGGGTGAGAACCTGTCCTTTACTCCGTAGGCCAAAAGCCAGGAATCCTTTGGCAGGCAGTGCCCACCGACCCCGGCACCTGGAATATGCATGTCCCTAAACGGACATTTGTTCACAAGGTTTCTTACCTCAAATACATCCCTTTCCAACTTCTCACAAATCAGGGCTATTTCGTTTGCAAAGGCTATTTGAACATCCCTGTATGCGTTTTCAGTGGTTTTCACAATCTCAGCTGTGAGGGAGTCGGTAGCAAAAAGCTCTCCTTGAACAATGTTTTTGTAAAGCTCCACGGCTTTTTGTGCGCTCTCTTCGTTTATCCCCCCCACAACCCTATCGTATTCCCTTATGTTTTGAAGCAATCTTCCCGGCATCACCCTTTCAGGGCAGTTTGCAAGATAAAAATCCTCTCCTGCCGAAAGTTTCGATTCCCTCTCAAGAATTGGCTTTGCCACCTTCTCCACAGTGGTGGGGGCGATTGTGGATTCGATTATAACAAGGATACCTGAGGAAAGGTTCTTACCGACATCAGAAAGGGCAGATTCAAGGGCCGTATATTTTGGTTCCATCTTTTGGATATCAAAGGGTGTCTGCACAGCAATCAGTATGGCATATGCATCTTTGCAGACAGAAAAATCCTGGGTTGCAGAAAGCTTTCCCTCCGATACCACCTTTTTCAAAAGCCCTGAAAGATTAGGCTCATTGCCTTTTATTGGGCATTCACCATTGTTTATCATGTCCACTTTTGGTTTCGAACGGTTTATACCAATTACATTGAATCCAGAATCAGCAAAGGCAACAGCCACTGGAATGCCCACATATCCCATGCCCACCACAACTACTTTCCTATCCATTTTCACAGCTCCATCAGAGTATGCGCAAAACTACCAATATGATGATTACAGCACACAGCAATCCCTCGAGACCCCAGAGATACCATACCACATGCTGTTCCTTTACCTTTTTCTTTTTCATTATAAGATGTGTAAGTGATTCGACTCTTCCCTCATAGGAGAGATATCCATCTTCATCAGGGGTACCGTAATTCTCTCCTCTGAAACGCCCTCTTAATTTTAGGAAAAATTCAATAATCATCGGTATGAAAAGTAGAGCACCCACGGTTTTAAAATCACCGATGATGGCAGCGCATGCAATTGTGGCACCAACAAAAAGTGTGAGGGTGTCCCCAGGAAATATCTTTGCAGGAAAGCGATTGAACCAAAGGAAAGCGAGAAGGGCTCCTAAAAGTGGAAACACGAGTATAAGAGAGTCAGTGTTTCCCGAGATAAAGGAGATTACTATCAAGGTTATGGAAATGATGATTCCCAATCCGGCACCCAAACCGTTGAAACCTTCAAGCATATTGCCTGCATTGGCAGCGCAGGTAACACCAAATGGAGCGATGAGAACCATAAACACTCCAAAATCCTTTTCAAAGAAAATGAATGAGAGTGTGGTTTTATCCATTACATATACGCCTATGGGAATGGCGAACAGAAAAGGTATGATGGCCTTAACCCTCTGTCTCAAATGAAATAGATCATCCATGATACCACTAAGCGCAGCCCCCACCACAGCTAGAAGAGGTGCGGCAAGAATTGGCAATTCATCTCCATTGAGGATTCGATTGATCACCAAGAACGTGGAAACACCTGCAATAAAGCCAATAACAACTGCCAATCCCCCCATCTCAGGGATTGCGGGTTTGTCGAATTTGTTGTGATCCACGCCAACAAAGCCGCTCTCGGTCAATTTTCCAATAAGCCAGGGTACAGTAACTATGGTTGTCAAAAACGAGACGACTAGAGAAACTATCAATATCTCGGGCATACCTCTCAAATCCAGTAAACTAATTATTTAGGTTATTAATCTTTTGATATGAATATCCCTAGGCTCGAATAAAGGTTAAAATGAAAATTGAGGTGGGAAATCAAACTTTGTTATCTCTGCCTTCTCTTTCTAACCATAATATACCCCAATATGCCCACAATTAAAATTACGGAAACAAGAAGGTGCCAAGACGTTTCTTCTCCCTTTCTTTCACTCTCGTAAACAATTTCCTTATATTCTACTGCATCAAGGTCATAATACTTTTGGGTCATTGCCACAAAATCCCCCTCGTAAGAAGAACCAGGATCTCCGAATCTGATAGGGGCGATCATTGAATTATCATCTCTAAAATCAATTAATGTTCCATCTTCAATCCCCTCACTCAATACAAGCTGAACAGACATTGTATACTCTATCCTCAATTCCACATAGCTGTTATCCTCCCATGGATTCTGGACCTTGAAGCCCTGTCCAACTATTCCGAAGGCCCAAAGTGCATTTGTTTGGGAGTTGTCCACATCTATTTCCTCGTGTCTGTTCCCCGAAAGGATGGGACTAATATCCCCCGAATAATCGGAATTTCCGTCATTGTCGAAATCGATTGTAAAGGAGATATCCCCCGAAGTGAGCTCCGAGGCATCTATCGGGTCATAGGCAAGGTCTATTATTACCCTTTCAACACCCTCGGGAACAAACACATTTTTTGTTTGATTCACCTCAGTTAAAGATCTTCCAAACTGATCGTTGAACCTGCTGTATTCCCCATCCCACTGGGCTGAAAGGATATTTGTTGGTTCTGACAGATTAACCTCCACCATCATGTCTTCATAGCTTCTCAAGGCATCTGAAACCGTGATATCCTTTTCACGATATTGCTTCCTCAATCTCTCCAGGGTCAATGCAACGCCAACAGCCTTTTCGGCATTTACAATACCGTATCCCTGGCAGTAGTCCATGGGTCTTCCATCCATACCCGTGCTATTATCTTGAACCGGGACTCCGGTTGCCTCTGAGGGAGGAAGATATGTGGCTGTGACCTCGAGTATCCATTCGATCTCGTGAATTCTCGTCTCAGGATCCTCCCACCAGCTTTCATCCTCTCCACTGTAATCCTCGTGTCTTTCGCTTATTGTAAGTGAGGGAGCAGCCTGAAAAAGTAACGCGACAAGTCCTGCTACATGTGGTGTGGACATTGAAGTTCCACTGATTGCAAGGTAGTAAGGATTCGGGTTACCCCCGAGCTTGGACCCGCCGGAAATCAGGGTTCTTCTGGCATGTGCGCTCCAAATGTTTCTTCCAGGTGCACCAATATCAGGATATGTGTGGTTCCAACCCAGTTTTCCTTTGGAACTGAAATCCGTTACCGCGCTTCCGTCCCTTTCATAGGCAGCCACCATGATGGCAACTGGGGTGTTGCCCTCATAGCTGGTTGAAACCTCTTCCCCTTCCATATTGTCCCTACCTTCGTTACCTGCGGACCATGTGGTTATGACGTTGTTATCGTATGCCAGCCTCATTATCACCTGGGACAGCGGAGCCTCCGGATCGTATTCCTCTTCAATCGTATGCCAGCTATTGGTAGCCACCCTGATATTGTAAGGATTTGCATTGGGTCTTGAATGCTCGTACACCCATTCCAAACTGATGAGGTAATCTGCAACAGTGGGGTCTACAAGGGTAAGGCCTATCAGATTCGCACCTGGTGCCACTCCTCTTCTGGCTCCTGCGGATGCATCGCCGTTTCCGGCAACAGTTCCTGCCACGTGGGTTCCGTGCCCGTAATCGAAATCAGTATTCTCCATCTCCACCCAGATATATCCGTCATCACGGGATAGAAACAGGTTCATAATGGTCTTCTCGCCGTAATCCATATCAGGATGCCCTGCATCAATTCCGGTATCTACAACAACTGCTGTTACGCCGGAACCATCGATTCGGGATAGTTTCGAGGAGCCCAGAATCTCCCTGTTCCATGCACGGGTGGCGTTTATTACAGATAAAGAGAGCTCCATATCGAGTTCTATCGGGCTGTTTATGTCTATCCGTTCGATTCTTTCGTAACTGCTCAAGGTTTTAATGGTTTGAACTTTGCCTTTTACAAACACTGCAGGAATGACATTGTATGTGTAAAGAACCTCCAGTTCGAAAGCATTCAACAGATTTTGGTCCATCTCTTTAACCTGTCCTTGAAATTGAACAATAGCTTCTATAATATCTGAAGGTTCTAGGCTTTTCAATTTCCTTTTTGAAGAATTGGAAAAAACCTCTTCCCGATAATTATCATCCGCGTAGATTACTGGAGCAAAGAATTGAAATAGAACAAACAGGAAAAAGATACAGACAACAACTCTTTTGATACGATTTGGCATTGATTAACCCCTTTATTAGAAGTTTATAATGCAACAGATATGATATATAAATTTCCCAGGATGTTTGAAATTTTGCCAAATTTATATTCCTGCCATCATTTCAGAGAAGGCTTCAAGCCTCAATTTCACTTGCTCAGGAGTTCTTTGGGGCATATCCCCTTGTATCGTGAGGAAAGGATAGTCCAGTCTGTCTCTCATTACCTCGTCCTCCAATAGATGATGACATGCGAACTGCGTGTAGTGAATTACACCATCCACCTTCCTTTTTTCAAGTTCGCGTTCAAGAAAATCCAGCCGAAATTCCAGATTTCGTGCAAAAGTGTAATTACAATAATTTTTAGCCAGATCTTCAATATTGCCACCCGAGAGTCTTGCGAATTCAAAGAGCAGCTCATCAAATACCACATGAAGGCCCAGGGATTCCAAAACCTCATGAAAATCCAGATAAATGGGGGGTACACCAAGCAGAGCAACTCTTTTGGAACAATCCACGTTTTCCTCCTCCACTTCATTCAGGCTCTTTTCAAATTGAGCCAGATCCCCTCTTAGATCGCTTAACGAAACCAAGAGTTGGAATGCGGAGCTTGCCGAGACCTTTTCATCCACCCTTTTTCTATCAAGTTCCAGACCCATTTTTTTGATTCGCATAACATCCCTAAAAGCACCTGTATCCTGAACGCCACCCAAAAAATGAGCAAGCCCGTCCAGTTGCTCTTTCAAGAAATCGGGGTCTTCATGAAAGGGATAGAATAGATAGAAAGTGTCTAGTCCGTTCAAGGCAACCTTTTGCCCATCAACTAATGCACAATGGCAGTCTCCACCTGCAACCACAATAAGATAATCCAATGACAACTCTTTTCGTAGAATCAAGTCTCTCCAAATCGCAGTCCAGGAGCAGAGTTTGCTTGCAGGCTGCAGTTTGGACTTTGGTACGAAATTGTTGACATCGCAGGGTTTTTTTTCACAGGCGAATATCAACTCGCTGGGAACCAGTGCCGTCATACCTACTGTTGCCATATTCAATTACTTCCTGTTTTCATTCCCTAACATAGAGAAACCCGATATATATCGTTTTTGAGAAACAGTTTTAATAGGTCTAACCTTATGCGTATTGCCAACCAAAACAACCAAATAAGATAGGTTGGCCCAAAAATAAAACCCAATAATAAACAGGAAATAGGGGAGGATATGATGAAGGAATTCAAGATACATGTAAAACATCAACCCGGAGAGTTGGCAAAGGTAACAGAGGCCCTGGCAGGCAGAGCGGTAAATATCAAGGCAATTGCAAGCGAGGCATTAGGAGAGGATGCATATCTGAGAATAGTTACAAACGATGTCAACACCACAGTAAAAGCCCTTGACGAAGCAGGTTCAAAGTATATTGAAAACGATCTACTGACGATCTCACTTATCGACAGACCGGGAGAGCTATCCAAGGTAGCCAAGAAACTGGGTAAGGCCAAGATCAATATAGAGTCCATCTATATATTAGGTCAAAAGGACGGAAAGACCGAGGTGGCTCTGGTTGTTGATAATATGAAAAAAGCATCAGAGCGTTTAAACCGATAACTTCAACTTCCTTTATTTCCATCAATTGTAGAATTGATACCGATATCCCATTTAAATTAATACTAAAAAGGGGTTTTTACGGGGATTTTATATGCATCTTTCGGAATT
The DNA here is from genome assembly GCA_965372465.1 of uncultured Thermoplasmata archaeon. Classification (GTDB taxonomy): domain Archaea; phylum Thermoplasmatota; class Thermoplasmata. The sequence goes on from CBDVCK010000003.1 coordinate 15,737, forward strand.
CGATTACACGCTCCCAAAGCACCTTATTGCCCAAAGACCGATATATCCCAGGGATTCCTCTAAATTAATGGTGCTTTGTGGCAATAAAACCCTACACAGATCATTTCGCAACCTAGAGGACTTTTTAGATGGCGGGGACATATTGATTCTAAACGATTCAAGGGTTTTACCAGCAAGAGTTTTCGGAAAAAAGGAGACAGGAGGGAAGGTGGAGGCCCTTTTAATTACCAGGGAGGATAAAAAAACCTGGGAATGTCTTGTAAAAGGCAAGAATATAAAGGAAAAAACAAGGCTCGCATTTGGGGACAATGAACTGATTGGAATTGTAAAAGAGAGGATTGCAGGAGGCAGATATAATATTGAATTCGAATCAGAAAATGATCTTACAGAAACATTACAGAGAATTGGAACAATGCCCACCCCTCCATACATCAAGGAGCACCTTTTGGATCAGGATAGATACCAGACAGTGTACGCTAGGGAAAACGGTTCAATTGCCGCACCCACGGCAGGTTTGCATTTCACTAAGGATTTACTGGCAAAGCTTCGTAACAAGGGAGTTGTGATTGTCAACCTCACACTTCATGTGAGTGTGGGTACCTTTCTTCCTGTAAAAAAGAAATACATTAAAGAACACAAGATGGAACCTGAATTTTTTAAAATAGATACTGAAACTGCAAGAATCTTAAATTCGGTAAAGGAAGGTGGAAAAAAAATAATTGCAGTTGGAACCACCACATTAAAGACCCTTGAAAGCGCGTGCGATGCTACAGGGAGAATAGTAAACATGGAAGGTGAAAGCGACCTTTTTATCTATCCTGGATATGAATTCAAGTTTGATTTGGATGGACTTCTAACCAACTTTCATCTACCAAAATCCACATTACTTATGCTCGTATCCGCCTTTGCAGGCAGGGAAAGAATATTAAATGCGTACAAGGTTGCCATTGAGCGTTCATACAGGTTCTACAGCTTTGGAGATGCCATGTTACTTTTGAAGTGATTCTTATGTTCGAAGTGGATTGCGAGGATGAAAACACCCAGGCAAGAGCAGGAAGAATAAAGCTTCGGGGCAAGGCCTTCGAGACCCCTGGCTTTTTACCTGTTGCCACAAAGGCGGATGTAAAACTCACATCTCCTGATGAATTACACGATATCGGAGTTCAGGGGATCATCACCAATGCACTGGTCCTATTCCTTAGACCCGGTCTGGAAGTGATTGAAGCCGCAGGGGGAATTCACAAATTCATGGGCTGGGACGGTATCATTTTTTCGGACAGCGGCGGCTTTCAGATGTTGAATCCCGACTTTTTTTTAAAGGTGGATGAGAATCAGGTCACGTTCAAATCACCTTTTGACGGCTCCAAACATGAATTCACACCTGAAAGATGTGTTGAGGTCCAGATGAAACTTGGCTCTGAAGTGGCCATGACCCTGGACGACTGTCCTTCTTACGGTTCCAATTATGAAAAGATTGTTTCGTCGACTGCAAGGACATTGGCTTGGGCAAACAGGTTTAGTAAAGCACATGAGGATGAATTCCAAAATGTGTTTGGTATTGTGCAGGGAGGTGTTTTTAGGGACCTGAGAGAAAGATGCGCTCAAGGTCTTATGGAAATGGATTTTGATGGATATGCAATCGGAGGCCTGTGTATAGGCGAGCCAAAGGAGCTCATGCATGAGGTAATAGGATGGACAACCCCCATACTTCCGCGTGACAAACCAAGATATCTCATGGGTGTGGGTTCTCCGGAGGATATGTTAAAGGCCATATCAAATGGCGTGGATGTATTTGACAGCGTCTATCCCACAAGAAATGCAAGGCACAATACGGTTTACACCAAAAATGGCAAGATCAATATCGGCAAAGAAAAATTGCGTTTCAAATCCGGTCCCATTGATGAAGGATGTAAATGCTACGCATGCCGAAAATTTTCACTGTCATATGTCAACCACCTGCTCAGGGAGCACGAGTATCTAGGAATGCGGCTTGCCACAATACACAATCTGCATTTTTTAGTTAATTTAATGAAGGAGTCAAAAATCGCCATAAAAGAAGGAGAATTTGCGAATTTCAAGAAGGATTTTGTAGAAAATTATCTTACAAGATAATCACATTTTTCCCTCGATATTTCGAAATTATCCGATTCGATATTTTTACCGAAAAATATAGAGGTTTGCTGCTTTATCAGAATGCACCGCCCTATCTTACATTTTAAGATCGGGGAGGAGGGTTTACCATGGAAGTAGGTGAAAGACATAGCATATTTTATAACAGGATTAATAAGATGCGTGCGACATTTTTGATAATTATTATGATATGTGCCGCATTTGTGGGCTTGGTTGGAAATATTCCATTGGATATTACAGAAAATGTCAGGGCTGATGAAGGCGGCCCGGATCCATTCGGATACAGGTGGTATAACAGCAACGCCCCACCACCCATTGTAGGTTACACCTGGATCGAGATCAATGGAACAGGAACCGACTCAGGTGTTACAGGAGATGACAGCAGCAGTGGAGCGATTCCTATGGGTTTCAGCTTCAATTTTTATGGGAACACATATACAGACCTCTATTTTAGCACAAATGGACTTATTACATTTGGAAGCGCTAGCTCAAGTTGGTCCAATGATCCCATTCCCGACTCAAATTCACCAAATAATTACATAGCCCCCTTTTGGGATGATCTTGATAGCAATGGCGGAACCATCTATTACGAAACCATTGGCTCAGCACCTAACCAGCAGTTCATTGTGGAATGGGACCAATGGTGGACCCTGGGAGGAGACGGCCCCATGAAATTTGAGGCCATATTGAACGAAACAGGTGAGATATGGTTTGGGTACGAATTACTGGGGACCACGGATAGTGGAGATGCCACGGTTGGTATCGAGGATTCGGGCGGTACTACCGGGTTACAGTATTCGTATAATGACCTAGTGGCCATCACAGAGTATCTTGCCATTGTTATTACCGATGCTCCTTTACCTTACGGTTTGAGACTTTCACCAGGATCCCAGTCCGATTACGGGTATCCATCGCAGAATATGGACTATGTCCTTACAGTTAATAATACGGGTTTGAACGACGATACTTATGATCTTACTGCTACTTCCGCATGGCCCGTGACATTCAGAGATATAGGAGATACAATGGATATCACGGGAATCACGGTTCCCGCAGGACTCGAGGCAGACTTTATTGCAAGGGTAAGCATTCCGGGAGGTGCAAATCCCGGCGATTTAAATTCTGCAGACATTACTGGCACATCACAAAATGATTCATTTGTTGATGATATTGTAGGAATTCAGACTCAAGTGCCTTACGATATCAACTGGTTCGATGGTTTCGAGTCCGGTGTCAATGCATGGACCAGGGATATTATCACACCAAGCAGTTTCGGTTCAACCCAATGGGAGATAGGCGATCCCTCGGGCTGGGGACCGGGAGCGGCTTACAACGGCACAAATTGTTCCGGTACAAATATTATGGATTGGTACTATCCTGAGGCAGATATTCTGGCTATTTCACCTTATGTGGAACTTGGTTCTGCTCCACAAATGTTCTCCTTTTATACCTGGTACGATATCGATACAACTGATGATGATGGCGGATTTGTGGAGATATCAGTTAATAGAGGACCGTGGAATCAGATCTGGCCAATGGGTGGATATCCATCCACAGGAGGATTAATGGGTGGCTACAATACTGACGGATTTTCTGGTACAACCGCAGGCTGGGAATACCATGAGTTCGATTTTGATTCATATGCCGGCCAAGTTGTGCAGGTAAGGTTTCACTTTGCTGCAAGTCCATGGTGGGGTTGGACTGACGGTTGGTATGTGGATGATGTTTACATGGGCGATCTGCCTCCTTACAGGGTGGGCCTCGATCCCGACTATCAGATGGGATTTGGAAATCCAGGTACCGATGTGGATTATATTATTACGGTAGCCAACGGGGGATTAAATGATGACACCTATGACTTAAGCGATTTAAGTATATGGCCTGTGACATTCAGGGATATTACAGACACCTGGGACATCACAAGCATTTTTGTCGCCTCAAAAAACAGTGAAGATTTCATTGTACGTGTGAGCATACCCGGGGGTTCAAATCCTGGAGATGTTGATACCGCAGGTATTATGGCAACATCCCAGAACGATTCATCTAAAAATGACGTCGCAGCAATGGAGACTAATGTTCCTGCAGTACCTCCATTGTTCACTGATATGGAGACAGGAGTGGGACCGTGGCAGATCTGGGACAGTGGCATGGGTACCACATGGGAACTGGGTAACCCCACGGGACCCTGGGGACCTGCAGGTGCCTTCTCACCAACCAATTCCTGGGGCACAAATATCGCATCCAATTATACGACCTGGGCGGAAACTACACTTACCACACCCTACATTGATATTTCATGGGCCTCAACTGCCAATGCTTCGTTCTGGCACTGGTATGATGTCAATGGAGCATGGACCGATGGTGCTTGGGTGGAGATCAGTGATGATTTCGGTCAAACATGGAATCCTATTGACCCTGTTGGAGGTTACCCTGATACCGAGGGTTGGGATGGTATAAATTGCTATGCCGGAACCAGTGGTGGTTGGGTGCAGGCAGAGTTCGATCTTTCCGGATTTACCGGGGAATATATCCTTCTTCGATTCCGTTTTAGAGATGTAGGATGGGACGGTCCCACGGAACGCCCTGGTTGGTACATCGATGATCTAATGATCTATGCAAGCGCATATGGTGCCGATCTATGGCCGGATGCAGCTGATATAGGAGACCCGGGAGATACAATTGATTATACCCTGACAGTGTCGAATACAGGTGCTTTAACAGACTCGTTCAGCCTCTCTGTTGTTGGAAATACATGGCCAACCACGATCTACGATTCCACAGGCACCTTCGTTATCACTAATACTGGTGCCCTAAATTCGGGGAATAGCATCGATATCATCGCGAGAGTGGATATCCCTGTTTTAGCGAACCCAGGAGATTTCGATATAGCACAGATTGTTGCCACTTCTGACAATGACTCTTTCATGTTCGATGTTGCTTTTGTATATACCTTTGTTCCGGTAGTGCCTCCCGTATTCGATGACATGGAATCCGGACCAGGGCCCATGCAGTTGCTGGACAATGGGGCTGGCACTGGGTGGGAACTTGGGGACCCATCTGCATGGCCTTACGGACCTTTATCTGGCTATCTGTCCACGAACTGCTGGGGAACGAACATTGTTGGTAATTACACAACCAATGCAGAGGCAACCTTGATGTCACCAGCTATTGACCTGAGAATGGCACTTGATGCCAATATAACATTCTGGCACTGGTACGATATCAATGGAGGATGGAACGACGGTGGCTGGGTGGAGGTCAGTGATGATTATGGTCAAACCTGGACCAGGATAGACCCGGTTGGCGGTTATCCTGATACTGATGGTTGGTTTATGCAGGGATGTTATGCCGGAACCAGCGGCGGTTGGGTACAGGCAGAGTTCGACCTGACAGCCTATGCCGGAGAAGTGATCTTTACAAGATTCCACATCTATGATCTGTGGTGGGATGGCCCCACAGAACGTCCGGGTTGGTATATCGACAATATCAATGTATCTGCAACCTATGCTTTGTACGGAGTGAATCTGGATCCGGATTGGGATATTACAATAAGTCCCAATGGAACTGCGATTTACTATACAATGAATATAATGAACATCGGAACTGCAGGTCCTGACACATTCGATCTATCAAGTTTCTCGATCCTGGGATGGCCTGTAGCCCTCTATGACCTCGGAATGAATCCCATTACAACCATCGGTCCAATCGCAACTGGTGACGACCTGGACTTTTATTTAGAGGTCACTATCCCAGGAGGAGCGGTGCCCGGAACTGAAGAAACTACATGGGTTACGGCTATTTCACAAAACGATCCATCCCTACCTCCTGCCGAGGACACATCCGGTCAGTCAACACAAGTGCTTGCCCCGATATTACTTGTGGATGATGACGGTGGAATCAGCACGGAAAATGAATTTGAAGCAGCATTGACTGACGGTGGTTATGCTTACAACTATTGGGATTATCAAACATTTGGAGCACCCGAATTAGCTGATCTTCAGCAGCACCAGGTGGTTATCTGGGGAACCGGTAATGACTGGATGGATGTTTCCTTGATGCCTGTTGACAGGGGGGTTATCGGTAATTATTTGGATGGTGGTGGCCGCTTGTATCTTTCAAGTGTGTTGGCTGGTGTCGATGCAACGAACTGGTTTGGTGGGACTGATCAATGGCTGCCTTGGTATCAAAACTATCTGCACTCTGATATCCTGAATTTCTGGGGTGGTGCACCGCCATATGTTATAAATGGTATTCCCACAGACCCGATCAGCGATGGCTTGGGTTTAGATGTCTATACAGGGGATTCAAATCCGTTCCTTATGCCATGGTTTACGGAAAACGATCCTGTAAATGGAGGAATAACTTTTTTAAATGAGCCATCATCTCCCGCGGACATAGGCACAAGAGCCGATACTGGAGTTTATAGAATAGTATATACTTCAATTGATTTCGCAGCCGTTAATGGAGCGGGAAACAGAAGCATGTTCATGGACAGGATCATTCAGTGGCTCTTATTCGGTGATATCCCCAGTGTGGACGAGACCACACCAATGGATGGTGCTGCGGGTATTGCCCAGAACCAGAACATTGTAGTTATCTATTCCGAGACAATGGACACTGGAGCCACTCCAACTTTGACCCAGGTAGGAGGACCGGATCCCGGAGGATGGACATTTTCGGGATGGTCCACAACATATGTGACAGACGATACAGCCACATGGAGCCACAGCAACTGGTCCCCTGGTCAGGGGGTTAACATGAGCGTGAGCGGTGGCCAGGATCTTGAGGCAAATACAGCAATAGGTCTATTTTGGAACTTCAGCATCGTAGCTGCCCTCAATCCATGGGCCACAGCCACAGGCCCGATTTCAGCAGGAACCAATAACACTCTGCCCACGATCACATACAACTTCGGGAACGGACCTACAAGTGTTGAGATATACTGGTCAAATAATGGAGGTACAAGTTGGAATCTCTGGGGAACCGATGCCACTGTGGACAGCTCATGGACGCCAGGAGGCCCATTACCTGCATCGGGAACGTACGTCTGGAGTGCAAGAGCCATAGGTGCACCAAGCGAGCCTGTTCCAAGCGGTGCAGGAAGTATTGAAGGCGGCTCTTATGTTCTTGATATCGATGCACCAAACATATCTTCAACAACACCGGGAGATTTAGCAACCGGAATAAGCACCTCCCCAGGAACATATGTGATTCAGTTCAATGAACCAATGTCCACAGCGGGAACACCTGCAACAGACCTGCCGGGAATATCATGGGTCTGGGACGGCACAGGAACGTATCTAAATGGCACATATAATGCCCTTTCTCCTGGCATAACTTATTATGTTGATCTAACAGCACAGGGATTCTGGGATGCAGTAGGAAACCATCTCACAGGAGACACCTTCAAGGATTTCACAACATCGGCCGGACCATGGGCCACGGTAACAGCTCCTACCTCACCCGGAACCAACAATACTATGCCTACGATTTCATACAATTACGGAAGTGGTCCCACGAGTGTTGAGATTTACTGGTCAGATAATGGAGGAACAAACTGGAATCTCTGGGGTACAGATGCAACCGTGGACGGTTCATGGACACCGGGAGGCCCCTTACCAGCATCAGGAACTTACGTCTGGAGTGCAAGAGCCCTTGGAACGCCAAATGAGGCTGTTCCAAGCGGAGCCGGAAGTATAGAGGGCAGCTCTTATGTTTTGGATATTGATTCGCCCAGTATATCTTCCACAATGCCGGGAGACCTGGCAACCGGAATAGGCACTTCACCTGGAACATATGTAATCCAGTTCAACGAGCCGATGTCCCCTGCTGGAACGCCTTCAGCTGATCTTCCGGGAATATCCTGGGCCTGGGACGGAACAGGAACGTATCTGAACGGCACATACAATGCACTTTCTCCTGGAATAACTTATTATGTGGATCTAACTGCACAGGGATTTATGGATGCCGTGGGGAACCATCTAATAGGAGACACATACAAGGATTTCACAACTGCGGTGGGAGCAACTAGTGCCACTGCAACAGGACCCTTGGGCGGACCCACGAATGCGGCAGATATAATGATTACTTACATCACAGTAGGTTCACCTGTAACAGTCGACCTCTACTATACAACAGATACAAGCTCACCCTATACCTGGGTCTTTGTGGGCACTGACGGTTCTATAAACGGAAGTTATCCATGGACGATTCCAGCAGATGGAACATATAGCTGGTTTGCTGTATCACCTGATGAGTCAGCACCCTTGACTACTGATGCTCCAGAAGCATCTTCATACGAATATGACGGCACGCAGCCACAAGTTTCAAGCACGGATCCAATTGATACTGTAACAGGTATATCCATTTCACAAGATGTGATACTTACTTTCGACGAGACCATGGCCATAGGAACGTTTACATACACCATTGAACCCAATCCCGGGGGCCTCTCAATTGCATGGACAGTTGTGGACACAATCGTTACGATTTCCCACACCAATTTCACAGTTGGGACAAGATACTGGGTGAACATCACAGCAATTACGGATGAAGCAGGGAACAATCTGAATCCTATGCCTTATTCGTTCTATTTCGATACAATAAATACTGCCACAGCAACAGGCCCAATAAGCGGCCCGACAAATGTCGCCGGGATTACCATTACCTACATTATGGCAGGCAGCCCAGCAACTGCAGACATTTATTACACAACAGATATGAGCGCACCATATACATGGAATCTTATTGGAACGGACAATCCTGCGGACGGAAGTTTCGGATGGACTGTTCCTTCAGACGGCTCTTACGGCTGGACAGCAGTATCTCCTGATGAATCGGCGCCTTTATCTTCAGACACGCCGGAAGCTTTTTCATACGTTTACGATGGAACCCAACCTCAAGTGTCCACCACAAATCCATTAGATTTAGCTACGGGTGTTTCCATTAATCAGGATGTAATAATCACCTTCGATGAAAACATGACAACAGGTTCCTTTGCATACACAGTGGAACCGAACCCCGGAGGTTTATCTGTCCTGTGGAGTGTGGGCGATACAATTGTTACCCTGATACATTTAGATTTCTCAATCGGGGCTCGATACTGGGTGAACATAACTGCAGTTACAGATTTGGCAGGAAACAACCTGAATCCAATACCATATTCATTCTACTTTGATACATCAGACACTGCAGCCATTGCAACAGGCCCAATAAGCGGTCCTACAAATGTGGCAGGGATAACAATTACTTACAATACGATGGGAGGACCCGCAAGTGCTGATCTTTACTACACAATAGATACCAGTGCTCCCTATGCGTGGGTATCCATCGGAACAGACAGCCCGGCAGACGGAAGTTTCGGATGGACAATAATCGGAGGAGACGGTTCCTACGGTTGGTTTGCACGATCTCCTGATGAATCAGCGCCTTTATCTTCGGACGCACCCGAGGCTCTATCCTATATCTATGACGGCACAGCCCCGCAGGTGCTCACAACAGATCCGCTGAACACCGCAATTGATATTCTCATCATGCAAGATATAATAATCGCCTTTAATGAGCCCATGACAGGTGGCTCTTTCACCTACACTATCGAACCGAATCCAGGAGGACTTTCAGAGATATGGAACGGAACAAGCGAGCAGGTAACGATTTCGCATAGCAACTTCCTGACCGGAACAAGGCATTGGGTGAATATCACAGCCATTACAGACGCAGCGGGTAACAGTTTAAGTCCATTGCCGTACTCGTTCTATTTCGATACCGCTGTGACAACTGCCACAGCGACAGGGCCTATAGGAGGTCCCACGAACATCGGTTCTATCAACATTCTTTATTCAACAACAAACAGTCCGGCCACGACAGATCTATATTACACGACAAATACCTCGGCACCTTTTACCTGGACCCTAGTGGGAACCGACAGCCCTGCGGACGGAGATTACGGGTGGACGTTACCTGCCGACGGATCCTATGGCTGGTTTGCAGCAACACCCGATGAGCTGGCTCCAACCTCCTCAGATGTCCCTGAAGCGTCATTATATATTTATGACGGTACAGCTCCCGGTGTTTCAAGCACGAATCCTTTAGGGGCTGCAGTGGGTGTCCTCATCAACCAGGTTATCATCATCACCTTTGATGAAATCATGGATACTGCCAGTGTCACCTATACTTTCGAGCCGGATCCAGGAGGATTGTCTGAAGGATGGAGCATTGGGGATACGGTACTTACACTCTCTCATAATAACCTTGTAACAGGCCTCAGATACTGGGTGAACATCACTGCGGCAACTGACGAGGCAGGCAATGACCTGAATCCACTACCCTATTCCTTCTACTTTGACACGGCAGCAACTGCTGCCATTGCTTCAGGTCCAACCGGCGGTCCATCAAATGATGCAAGCATATCAATTTCCTACATAGCATCTGGAAGCCCGGCCAGCGTGGATTTATATTATACCACTCAGACCAGTGCACCTTACACATGGTACGCAATCGGAACAGACACTCCAGGAGATGGAAGTTACAATTGGAACGTGCCTGATGACGATTATTATGGTTGGTTCGCGGTGTCTCCAGATGAGTTTGCACCGACATCCTCAGATGCTCCCGAGGCATCATACTACATTTATGATGGCACTCAACCGGATGTGATCAGCACGACCCCTGCAAATACCGCAATAGATATTGTATTGGATCAGGGTATAGCCATCACCTTCGATGAGGGTATGAGCTTATCCATCACATACACTATAGAACCCAATCCAGGGGGTCTTTTAAGAGTATGGAGCTCTGGAAACACAATTGTGACCATATCTCATAACGACCTATCCACCGGAACCAGGTACTGGGTGAACATCACAGCTGCAACCGACGAGGCTGGAAACGACCTTGATACCTTGCCCTACTCTTTCTATTTCGATACTGTTCTCACTCCTTCCACAGGCACTGCAACAGGCCCCTTGGGTTTCTCCAATGCAGTTAGTATCACAATTTTGTACAATACAACAGAAAATCCCGCAAGCGTCGACCTTTATTACACAACAAATACCAGTGGACCTTATACATGGGTTCTTATCGGAACAGATAGAACGGCTGATGGAAGTTATCTGTATTTGTTACCAGGCGAGGGCTCCTATGCATGGATAGCGGTATCACCGGACGAGGTAGCTCCGACATCCTCGGATGCACCTGAAACTGACTATTATACATATGACTGTACATCACCAAATATAGTAAGCACGACGCCAGAGGATCTAGCCACTGCAGTAACTGTTAGTCAGAACATAGTTATCACATTTGACGAACCCATGAACGAAATATCTGTGGAGGATGCATTCACAATCTCGGACGGAACGAACACATGGACAACAACCAATGGTTCAGTGAGCTGGAGCGGCGGTATAATGATCTATGATCCCAATACAATGATCTTTACTCCCGATTTTGATTTGGAACATGGAACAACATACACAGTGAGCATTGGAAGCGGAGCTACGGATGTCGCAGGGAACGACTTGTCTGCACAAACCTGGTCGTTCACAACAGAGCCCATACCAGACTTAACTCCACCAACCGTTTCAACTGTATCGCTCTCAGGTGAAGATGTGGAGGTTACGGATACTCTGACCATAACATTCAGTGAAGCCATGAACCACTCTACTGTTGAGGCTGCAATTTCCATTTCCCCGTCTGCAACAATTACCGATTTCTCTTGGGCTGGAAATACATTAACGATTATTTTTACCTCCGATTTGGATGAGGACATAGAATATACGGTTACAGTGGGTACAGGAGCAACCGATTCGGCGGGAAATCCAATAGAGGAGCCGCACACATGGTCCTTTACAACAGCAAAGGAAGAGCCCACCGAGGGAATGCCCATGATATCACTGCTTCTGCTTCTGATAATCATCGTGGTGTGTGTGGTGCTGCTGCTCTTCTTGCTCACGAGAAAGAAAAAATCGGAACCAGGGATGTCGGATGAGTTGGATGCCGAAGTTTCCGAGGAAGGATTAAACGGAGAGCCAACAGAAGGCGGGGATTTGGGAGCTGAAGGAGAGCAAGAAGAACTTGAATCTCAAATGAAAGGTGAAGAACCCATGGGTGGGGAAAATGAAGATACAGAACCGATAGGTACAGCCTACAATGAGAACGAACATGAAGTACCACATGAAGAACCACCAGATGAGCCACCAGGAGAACCACCAGGAGAACCACCAGAAGTACCACCGGAAGCACCACCGGAAGAACCCCCAGTTGAACCCTATGAGAAAAGAGAAGAATAAGACGTATCAGGGGCAGTCAACCCGGGCTCCCCTTTCTTTTTTTAATATGGAATTATCAGTTGATATTCACATTTCAAACTCCATTTTACCACATTAAGAACTTTTATAGTAATATCAATTGCCTTCAAAACAAATTTTGGTGAAAAATCCTCAAAACCCCCATTTACCCGGCGAATTACCCTCTAAATCCCAGAATCTAAAAAAATCCTCTTACAAAAAAACATATATACGGGTAGGGGTATCCTCACGGTTAAGGCCGTAGGGGCTACGGCTTTTTAACAAAAAAATTAGGAGGTTAAGTGATGGAAAATGAAAAGAAGAGAATTAAAGCAATGCTTTTGGCGTTGTGCATGGTAGTAACAGCGATGATAGCTATGGTTTCTACAGTTACTGCAGACTATGACATCGGCGGCGATTTGATGTTAGAATACGATAACAATTACCAGGAGCCGTCGGCTGCACCTCCAGATAATGTCGCACTGATTTACAACTGGGATCCTGTTAATGGCCGGCCGTACTATCTCGGCGACCAGGATGCCTGGATAATGATAGGAATAGTAAACGAAGATACATCAGATACAGCTGACAACGTTGAGGTAACAATGACAAGCTCTGACGGGATACTGTTGAATATCGAAGCCCAAGACGCTAACCTTGGTTCGACATATACTCTTCCTGGAAATATCCCTACGAGCGGAGGTATTGGATATGCCTTCTTCATGTTCAATATAGACACATCTGGCACAATAGGCACCCATGGAATCGGTTTCCAGATCAGCTATGAAAGAGGCGGTTCACCTGAACCCACAAGAAACCCCAATGTCTACATTTATATCAGCTCAATATTCGATAATCCCGGTTCACCGGACGAACACGAAGGTTGGCCGGATATAGACGAAACAGACTCTGATGTCGAGTTCGAAGCTGATATTGAAATGCAGGAAGGTACAATCGAACTTACGAACTATGCGCCATACACCATATCTGATATAACAGGCACACTGAGCACGACCTTTTCACCAACCGGTCCTCAAATCCAAGGAGGCTCATCCTATGCCGGAGCCGTGGAACCCGGACCTGTGGCCCAGTTCAACAACTTCGACTTTTACTGGAGGTTCAATATACCTCAGGATACCGATCCAGGCAGGTATACGACCTCTTTAAGGACGGAATATTTCCGACAGGGCACAGATGAGACCATTAATGAAGCTGCACAAAATATCGATCTGATTGTGGACTTTACCGCAAGGCTTACTGCACGTCTTGAGTCATCAGTTACTATAGATCAAAACGACTTGTCAGCGACATTGAGTGTTATATTTACAAATGAAGGCAATGTGGAACTTACAACTATAGTGATTCAGCCCGATCCAGATATGGACTGGTTGGATATAAAATTCCACCATTATGAGAACGACGATGACACATACTCCATGGAATACAATCTCGCAACATTGGCTGTAACCGCATCAAGCTCCTCTCAGGAGGTGTTGATTGCAACCAACATGATGCTGCCAAACGGGACTCATAGGGTACCGTTCAGATGGAGCGCATGGTATTTCGAGGACGGCTCCACAGGTACAGCCTCGAGATGGGTCCAGATTGGTGGATTCATGTGGGACAGCGACGGAAATGACATGACTCCGGAGGAGGAACTGCTCTACGAGGATGTAAACGAGAACGGTATGATGGACGGCGGAGATTTCCCTCTTGAGATAGATTGGGACGGCGTCTTTGTGGATTTCGATGTGAATGATGCCAACGGCCTGACATGGACAGCTGTTCTTGATGATGAAATTGAGGCTGGAAGAGATGACATGTTTACCGATGCTGATGTCACATACGTGGAAATCACATTTGAAATATACAATGCTGAGCTTGTGGATTACAAGGATCTGGTTGTTGAAATGACAATTGGACCAGGCACACCCTTCTTTGACCCGGCAAACCACGCAGCAACATCTCTTATGATGGATGCCTCATCGGATACAACAATACTTGACGATGGTTACGCTGATATTGACTTCACAGTGGATGTCAATATGGCTTGGTGGCAGGCGAATTCACAAGACCCGAATTATCTTCTACCCGAAACCTACATGGTGGATCTAATAGTCGATGCAACCAACAACCATGACGAGGTTCGTGTTGAGAATGTGGTAATACCTGCACAGGTCAATGTCAATGGTTTCGGTCCGGAACTCTTTGCGAACATGGTTACAAAGACGACCATAACACCAGGTGAAACATTCACACTCACCATTTCAATAATGAACTATGGAGACGACATAGCAAGAGAAGTGGACGCATACCTCAGAGCCGACTGGGTTACAGGATGGAGCATAGTGGACCAATTCGTAACAAGTATCAGCTCCTACGGCGGTGCAGGCAACCAGCCAATCGGAGATGCGACCTGGGGTTGGGGAAACAGCTGGAGCGGATATTCCCAGTTCAACAGAACCAACAACATCAAACCAGGTGATATAGGAGTCGAAAGCGTTCCGCAGATAGTGGAGCTCAACGATTGGATAACACGAAGGGAATCACCACCACAAGGAGTACTTCTTTGGTTACACATCGATAGATTAGAACCAGGAGTATCATACAACTTCACCTTCGAGATGGTTTCCGATGTCAACATGGTAGAGGGAATGGTCTACTACAAGACACTGGACCTTTACTTTGTGGATTCCAATGGAGAGACCTACGGACCTAACGGCGCACCCGTGGGAAATGTTGAGGACCACTACGCACCACCGCAGCAAGTGCTCATCAGAACCGGCAAGGGAGACAAATATGTTGGAGACGAGATGGACTGGTCGGTTGTTCTTTATGCACTGATCTTCCTCATTATTGCCTTCATAATATTCCTCATCGGATACGCACTTGGCGGAAAAGGAGGAGCAAAAGGCAGTGAAGGAGGAGAAGAACCCTACCAGCCCTACGAGAGCGAATACACCCCACCGCCAGAAGAGCCAGCTCCGGAGGAAGACACCGGACCACCATTTCCCGAGGAAAAACCCTAAGAATAAGGGGATAATCTCCCCTTTTTATTTCTCTTTTTTTTTTAATTTTTTATTTCTTTCTCTTTTCAATTTTTCAAAATCAAATCATAACAATCTTTTTAAGCTTGAAATATAATACAATTTACAGGTGAGATTATGGAGGATAAAGAGGAGATAGGAATCGTTTTCAAGTTCTTTGTCAAGCCCTGTGTTGCAGCAATTAACATCACCACAGGAGAGCTTGCGGTAGGAGATACCATTCAGATTAAGGGGGAGACAACCGATTTTATGCAGACAATCGAATCCATGGAAATCGACAATGTCAAAGTGGACAAAGTAACTTCCGGTCAAGGTGTGGGAATCAAGGTAAAAGAAAGGGTAAGGCCCAATGACAAAGTATACAAGATAAAAGAGGAAGGAGAATCCCAAACCATTTAAGATTATTTTGCGGAATCCAGAATTTCATATGAAATCTTGTCCTCGATACCATTGTTTATACCCTCAATGGTTGAGACAACATCCGGTATCTTTTCACCTTCGGTAAAAAGCATGACATTCAAGCCCTTTTCGAGGGCTTCTATCGTAGCACTCAAAGGGGCGAACCTGAAATCAGGTTTCAACCCGGCTTTTTTCACGGTGGCACCGGATACTATATCCATGACCCCTATCTTCTGGGGCGCGAGTCTATCGTAAAGCTTTCTAACCCACTTTTTAGAAACCGAACTGCTTCCCCCTTCCCTGATTGAAGGCAACTTCATGATAAACATCTTTCCGGGAGAGAGAGATACCATACCGTCCAGATCCCTGATTGCCACATCCTCATCTATTCTAGCATTGGAAAGTGCAATGCCTTTTGAATCAGATTTCTTTCCTGAGTAGGCGGTGAGGATTCCGTTTTCCATAAACAGGCCAACCTCATCCCCTTTTTCGATTTTTGTTTTGGCAATTGCTGCGCAGACATCGATGATATCCAACTCATTTATCTTCGAGTCCACGAATTCTTTAAGCTCCGAAAAATTGGAATGCAGAAATTCGATACCCTTTTTTGTGGCCTTGTATTCTCCTCCTATTTTCTGAATATGCCCCTCCTTTTTCATTCTCCTTAAGTATTCAGAAGCACCCTGAACCGTGATATCCAATTTCTCGGCTATGGTTTTGAGTTTGAGATGGGGATCTTTAATCACTTCCAAAAGTATCAGAAGCTCTGTGCTCAATCTTAGATCTCTCAGGATTTTCATTAGGCTTCACCTCGATTTTCCGAAGGGGAAATGATGGAAGAAATCAGGGGTACTCCATGCTCATGGACATACATGAATATCGAGCCAAAGAGAGGCACAAATATCAAGGAACTCATCAGATGATATATTGTGAACGGAACCTGCATTCCAAGTACAATGAAAAGCCAGTTTACGGTTCTCGGCGTCATGAATATCCAATATCCAATAACCGTCCATAGATCGTACATCAGGGTAGCGATAAGACCCACGCCCACGATAACTGCCACTCCCTTTACAGTGTATGCCACCTTTGGCTTGATAACCCTTCCCAGCAAACCTATCATGACAAATCCTGTCCAGGTAAAGAAAGTGAGACCTAGTATGGCTCCCAATCCAAAAGCGGAGCCGTAATCTGTGAAAGTGTATATCCACCAATCCGATATCATCATCACAGTAAAGGGAACAAGTATACAGTAGTACCCACCCAGGATAACCCCTGAAAGAAGCGCTATGGCAAGTACGGTCTCAATGTTGGCATAAGAGATGAGCAGTATTCTACCGCAAACACCAACCACTATCAAGAGCATTGCCACTTGCAGCTTGTTCATGTTCATTTTTACAGGAAGTTTGATCATTTTCAATTCTCCTTGGGAAATTCTTTCTTATTCTCAATTAACTTATCACTGACCCGGTTCTTCAAATCTCCACTCAATCATATCTCCTTCAAATATCTCTTTCCTATCGCAGCCTATCTCACCGTAAACGTCATTCACATAGTACTGCCACCAGTTGCCACCTTCGCCGTTTTCGGTTCCATTGATAGAATTTACGAATTCCGAATCGAATGCTTCCCAGTGTGTAGAGCCTACGGGAAAGTCGTATCTTTCCGAGCATTCCAAAAGCAGTTTGTAAACGGTATTGTTGAGGGTTTGCACTTCCAGATATTCGATTTGCCAATCCTCACCTAGAATTCGCAGGCTCGCTTTGATTGGCTTCTCTGGTTTCTCAACCTCATAATCTTCCTCAATATGCTGTGCTACAAACCAAAGACCAATCATCGCCACCGCTAGAACACTTATTAGTATCATGGCCTCGATTGCTGTTTTTTTCCTGTTTTTTTTTTCCATATTACCGCCGGCAAATTAACTTCTATGTTTCAGGTTATTGGCAATACCTATCACGATCAGGATAATCACAATAATGAATATAGACATAGCCCAAACAGGTATATCATCCGAACCAGAATCCTCTGATTCATAAAGCGTGGTAAATGTCAAAGTAGCACTTTGTGAGGACGTGTTTACAGAGGATGCACCGATTCGGAGATCATTCACACCGTTACCATCGGTATCCAAATTCCTCACTCCCCCTACCTCAACTTCCGCACTCTCTTCCATTGATCCGATTTTCAAGGTCACAATATTCGAATCGATTGATTTTATATTCAAACTGTTTACTGTACTCTTGTGGTAGAATTGCACATCCTCCCCTGCATATAAATTCACCACATTACTTGCATCCCCCACCGTTATATTCATCCGGTCCCCGCCAAAACAGTACAATCTGCCATTATCTGAAGCAATATACAACTTATCGTTTACCACAGCAGGTGATGAGATAATGAATTGATTTGGAGTGGGGATAAAATCCCATACCAACTGACCACTTTCAAGATCAAGACAATAAATGGTTCCGTTCTGCACGTTGGTTGCAAAATAAACGTTATCCCCGGCAATTGCAGGGGATGACTGAACTGCTCCGTTCGGGATATACTCCCATAGGATGTCCCCCTCCATATCCAGGCAGTAGAATTTACCAGGGCCGTTCATCTCCCCTGAGCCAACAAATATCTTTTCGTTCCAAATTGCAGGTGAGGATACACTGCTTCCGATATTCTTTTTCCAGACAAGATCACCGTTTTGCGCATCCAATTTGTAAAGGTAACCATCCTTGGAGGAAAAAAGAACCTTATCATCCACAATAGTGGGAGATGAGCCAACTGAACCATTTACAGAATAATACCAGATCATCTCACCGGAATTTGCATCGAAACTGTACATTCCATACGGCTCCTTCCACTGCAAGGTAGAGGAATTGTAAAGGCCCATTGTTCCTATGTATACCTTATCCTTGTGGACTGCAGGAGAAGAGAAATAAACTGAACTGGAAGTGGGGCTTTCCCAGACAATCTCCCCGGAATTCTCATTTAAGCAGAAAAGGGAGCCGAAACCACCACTGGAATTGTAGGACCCTAAGTAAATCCTTCCTTTTACAAGAGTGGGTGATGAGACCACCCCCGAAAGGCCAGGGTGGGAAGTGATTTCAGTACTCCAAAGAATTTCACCATTAGTAATGTTCAGGGCGTACAGGTATCCGTCCTTTCCGCCTACGAGGACCTTATCATGGCCGAATGCAGGGGAGAATACGCCTATTACTTCCTCGTTTTTCCATAAAAGATTTCCTTCTTCATCAAGGCAGAAGGTTCCTCCCCAGTTGTTCACAACTATCTTTTGGTCTGCCATGGCAGGTGAGGCAGCCAGTTCCCGAGTCCCTGTATCAAAGACCCATGAAACCGAATTGGTTTGCGGGCCGGGTCGACCTTTTGCACCCAAATTCAACGCATCACCCTGGAATCCTGCCCAGGGGTATCTCATGGATGGTGTCGCAATGGGTTTAGCAGGGCTAATAAAATCCCAGGCTGGGTACCAACCGATAATATCCCCATCATTTAATTCGATACTGCTTGCTCCTACTGATGAGGATTCCCAGGTTTCTTGGGAGTTGTTCCATATGAAGATTCCCCACCACCAGCTGTAATCAGAAGGTGATATGTCTCCGATTTCTGATACAAAAGCACCCCACATGCTCCAGCTTGTCGTTATTGTTAGATCCAGTTGAGCACATGCCTCTTCGGTGGCCTTTATTGCCGTGAGGTTGGTATCCAAACCGACAGATGTCCATTCAACAACCCCATTTCCAAAGTCTATCATCACCTGAACGTTTATTTCGGAGTCATCCTGCGAGCTTGTGGGTGGGGTGCAAGTCAATAAAATGATCCCTGCCATAAGGATAATAATTAACAATCTTCTGCTTTTCACTCAATCACCTTTAAAGTGAACTTGAATATATTAAAGTATATTTTAATCTTTTGGTTTTCTCATAAGTGTAGGACAGACAAAAGCAATGTCTAAAATTGAATTCGATAATCACCCATGATAATTGAACATGATATTCAGGCCTGCTAAATTAATGTAGCTGTATAGTCAATATTAAAATTGATAGCAATGACTGAAGACCTGGAAGAAAACATGCTGCGAATCGTAGCCAAAAGAGGGAATATCGGAGCCTCGAGAGACGATCTCTTCAGAAGCCTCAAAGGTGTAGCCTACAAAGATCTCGAAATTCAGGTTCAAGAACTCGAACAGAAAGGATATATAACGATCCAGTGGCTGGGAACCTACGATTTTGTGGCAACCATCACAGAAGACGGCAAGCAGCAGTTAACCTAAATTAGAGAACGAAATCAAAAATATTCGGCTCTTTAAATTCAATTTTATCATATTTCATTTACTCAAGAAGCTCATCCACGAGTTCAACGATATCTTTTACCTCGATTTCTCCTCCTGCCAATTCCCAGCCAAACTTTAGGTTATTTACACAGAAAGGGCACGAGGTCAAAATAACATCAGCGAAATTTGCATCTTCAACACGCTTTTTCGCGATTCTTTGGGAAATGTCGGGATATGCCGCTCTCAGCCCTCCTCCGCCTCCGCAGCATCTTGCAGTATCCCTGTTACAATCCATTTCTTTAAACTGGGCTTTCGGTATCTGGTTTATGATTTTTCTGGGTGCATCATACACCTTGGCATGTCTTCCCAGATGACATGGATCATGGTAGGTTACTTTCTTGGGGTATTCTTTTAATGAAAGCTCTCTTTCTGCAAGAAATTCTGTGATATGCATGGGTGTAAATTTCAACTCACGAAATTCAGGGTAATGGTTTTTGAACATGTTGTAGCACCCTGCACATGAGAACACCAGGGTCTCTATACCCAGTTCTTCGATGGAATCCAGGTTATGATCCACAAGCTTCCTTATATCCTCATCTTTTCCCCCGATTCTTTGCAAGGGACTTGCGCAGCACACCTCGTCTATTACTGTGTAGTCGACACCCAATTTATCAAGTATAGACAGGGCTGTCCTTGCGATATCCTGATTTCTGTAGGCTGGGGTGCAACCCAGAAAATAGCCTATTTTTGCCTTTTTGGGGGTCTTGCCAAACTGCTCGCTGCGTGCTTTTTCCTCTCCGTAAGGATTTTTGAATTTTATGATATTGTCAGCCAGTTTTTTATGTTTTTTAAGGCCATGCTCGGTAAACAGTTCCTTGCGTGCCGACTCTATAATCTCCACAACATCAACATTCGAGGGACATCTTCTCTCACAATCACCGCATGTTGAGCACTGGTATAGGGCCTCAACAACTGAATCGTCAATATCGAACCTGTCCTTCAGCATTCCATATGCCAGAATGACTTTCCCTCTTGCAACCGAGGAATCCCAACCCAGGTCCTCGAATACGGGGCATACGCTTTTACAGTATCCGCACTGGGTGCAGACCAGCATTTCGGATTCAAATGATTTTAAATCCTTTTTTTCTTTCATCTTGTGCGCCCCATCAAATTTCGATTTATATTCACTTAAAGATGCACCTGTCACCTCTTTGTGTCACGACCTTGTATGAGGATTTTTACCCTTGTATCGTGAGGTAAACATGAATACTTTACATGGGTTTAATTCTTTTGATTTTGGGTGATAAGATCATTTATCATAATAGAATGTCAGGAATTTTATAGATTCCTGATATCCTTTATCGTCCCCGATATGCCTGTATTATCATGGCATATAACTTAAATATGGGAACATTATTAGGGTAGTCACCAGAAAGGAGAGTATGGCAATTGGCTGCAAAAAGAACTTCAAGAACAACAGCACGAAAGGTTAAGGACAAATGGCGGTCCAAGGAATGGTACAGAATCTTAGCCCCCGACATGTTCAATAACGCCCAGATTGCAGAGACCTTAAGCGATGAAACAGAAAAGTTGATGGGCAGGGTAACAGAAGTGACAATGCAGGATCTAACAGGCGATTTTTCAAAGATGCACATCAAGCTTCGATTCAAGATCAACGAAATTTCGGGTATGGATGCCCATACCCAATTCATCGGGCACACACTGACTTCCGATTACATCAGGAGATTGACCAGAAGAAAACACTCCAAAACTGACGGAGTATTCGATGTTATCACAAAGGATAAAGCCATGGTTCGTGTAAAACCCATGGCTGTAACCGAAAAAAGGATTCAGGTCTCCCAGCAGCAGGCGATTCGCCGCATAATGGGACAGGTCATCAATAAGGAGGCCAAAGGAAAGCTGAGCAGTGAATTCATAAGGGAAATGCTCTCCGGTAATATCTCTAAAAACATTTTAAAGGCGTGCAAGCCCATTTATCCGCTTAAGAGGGTGGAGATTCGCAGATCCGAGATTCGCAGATTCCCCACCGAGAGGGTGGTAGAGGCACCAGAGGAAGAAGAAAGACCAAAAGAGGAAGAAAGACCAAAGGAAGAAGGACCCCAAACTGTAGAAGAACCCAAAGGGGAAAAGGAAATCCCACCACCACCGGAAGAGGTAGTACCCGAAGTAATCGAGGCTGAAGCTGTCCAGGAGGAAGAAATCCCTCCTGAACCCAAAGTTGAATCTCCAGACAAAGTCGAGGAAGAAAAGGAAGAATAAACCACCCTTTCTTAATTAGAATCTTTAATTTCATGTGCCGAGGTGGCTCAGCCTGGTGGAGCGTCGGACTCATAGGGTTTTGCAAGATGCTCTAAGGCACCTTTCTGGGAAATCCGGAGGTCACGGGTTCAAAAACGAATCAGGTACGCGCTGTTTCTGTTGAAATCCCCGTCCTCGGCACTTTTTTCTTTGGAAATGTTTAAATAAACACATAGCCATGGATTTTTCTAATGGGTCGAAAATCAGAATTGCCGCTGATGGTACCAAGATTTGGAATGAGAGGTTTCATTCCTATAAAACACCTCGCCATAGGTATTGTTATACTCTATTTCGTTTACGTATTCACAATCGCTTATTTATGGGTGGGTTTTCTTCCAAACATGGAGAAGGCTGCTTCTGAAACAAGCGAATTGATGGAAAGGGAGGGAGTCGAACCAGTTTCAATTGTACAAGGCGAGGTGATACCTGAACTAAGAGTGCTATACATCATTTCTTTGATATTTTTTGGGATAGTGGATATTTCTCTGGCAATTTTATTATGGAAAGCCAAACCACCGCTAAATAATGAAAAAATCCTATCCCCTCTCTATTCAATCTATAATGTTAATAGGGCAATAGCCATTTTTTTAATAACCCAACTTTCGATACTGGCATTGGTGGGGAGTAATTCACGACAATTGGTAAATTCACTCTATATTGCAATCCCCATTTTTTCCGCGGTAGGTATCATACTTCTTTTTTTAATCTATTATAAAGTATTAAGGAAAAAGATGGAAGAGGATGTAATGTTTAAGCTCCCTGATGAAGCAGTACTCTAGAGTTCCCTACTCAACTTACATTTACTAAGTGAAGAACATTAAAATTAAGTTTCGTCAATATCTATTTCTGGATCCCCCCGAAGCTCTCGCACAATTTTATCGGTATTTCCTTTACCTAAATAACCTACATATTCTTCGAATACATCAATATCATTTTTTCCTTGTTTGTTTTCTTTATGCTTTTTAGGAATCTTCACCATAGTTATCATCCATTAGATATGTATCTTGCTTTCTCAGTCCCTCACTCCTTCCTCACAAAGCGTAATAACCGCTTCTCCATCAGGAAGATTGGGGGAGTCAACAAGCCTGCATATCCTTCTACCCGCCTTGCTCTTTCTCATGTAGATCCTAAACGTTGCGGTATGGCCCACGATATGCCCTCCGATGGGCCTTGTGGGATCCCCGAAGAACGCATCGGGCTTTGCCGAGACCTGATTGGTAACAAGAATCACGGCATTGTTCAGATCCGAGAATCTCTGAAGATCATGCATGTGCCTGTTGAGCTTCTGTTGCCTTTCCGCAAGCGCTCCCCTTCCGATGTATTCCGCCCTGAAATGGGCGGTAAGAGAATCCACGATCAAAAGTTTTACGGGAAACTCCTTGGAAAGGGCCTTTGCCTTTTCCATAAGCAGCATCTGATGATGTGAGTTGAACGCCCTTGCAACATGCACTTTTTCCAAAATCTCATGCGGATCCAGGTCCAGGGCCAATGCAATTTGTGTTATCCGCTCGGGTCTGAAAGTGTTCTCAGTATCGATCATAAGGGTGTGCCCTTCCAAACCGCCTTGTTCAACAGGCAGTTGCACATTCACGGCAAGCTGATGTGCAATCTGTGTCTTTCCCGAGCCAAAGGCACCGTAGATTTCGATGATTGCCTGTGATTCAAACCCTCCCCCCAAAAGTTCATCCAAGGCCTTGACACCCGAAGTGAGTTTGCCCACAGCCTTCCTCCTTTCAAGCAACATGTCCCCGGTTTCGAAGTTACCGATATCGGCCTCCTTCTTTGC
>CBDVCK010000004.1:0-39576 GCA_965372465.1 uncultured Thermoplasmata archaeon
TCGTAAAGTATCCCGAAGAGTCGGATAACAACATAGCAGATAGATTCGGTGTTTCACGCCAGGCGGTATCGAATATCAAAAAAAAGCTCATAAGAGAAGATTTGCTCTCAACTCGAAGAATAATAAATTTTACGTATTCAGGGTGCAGTCTGATCACTTTTGCGTACACCTTTTTCGGAACAAGAGCCCCAATTAACATAAGGAAAGGTGGTTTGGAATATGCGAAAAGCAACGTCCCTTCATTTATCGGTATATCAAGTAATTTCGAGAACGTTATGTTTGCAGCAATCAGGAACTATCCTGAATATGATAAATTGAGGGAGAGAATGCTATCGTTTTATAAAACCCATCTGTCCATTGCAAGACAACCTGAGGTATTGCTCTTTCCCATTGAAGACATTTGTTATATTAAAACTCCGACATTTTTTGGTCTTTTGGAGGAGATTTTGGACATGAAGGATTGATTGTAAAAATTCGTTTCAATTAAAACATTTTAAAGAATCACATCTACTTCTCTTTCTAAAAGTTTCAACTGACTTTTTTCCAAAACGGATGGATTTACAGGAAGAATTAGAATGGAATTGGCCACAGCCACCTGATCCCTCATGGACTGTATCAATCTCAAAACAGTGATGAAATTATTGTTGGTTATGAGGTACTCGATTCCGGAAAGGAGTATCACGCCATGCTCATCCTTTGCCAAAAACTGCTCTATGGAGAGGCTCAGTTTCTCAAGATTTTTAGGCCGGATAGTTTCCTTTTTCCCGATATTTGACAGCCAGTAGACCTTTGCCTCGCCGAAATTGAACTGATCGCGCAGTTTCTTTGGAAAATCTCGTGTAAAGCAAATGGCAGGGTGTCCTCTTGCCAAAGCCTGCTCTATTAACCTGTAATGTTCATCCGTGGTTTCACTTTTTATAAGATGTGTCCCTCCCCATTTCAGTTTTTCGATACCGATGCCTTCTACATCTTCAGATGCTGCAATCGGTTCTTCAGGTGTTGCCCCTTCAGGTATCGATTCCTCAGCAGAAGGTTCCGAAGCGGTCACCTCTTCAGGCACAGCCTCCACCAGGGGAGCCCCACATTTTCCGCATGCTGTTGCTCCTTCGGGAAGACCTGTACCACAAACCGGGCATAATAATGCAGGTGGTCCTTCAACCTTTTCAACCGGCGCCGGGACTTCCCCCTCAATTTCCGGATATTTGGCACACGTGTAACAGTACCATCGATTGTACTCTTCGATGAAGCTCAATGGATTGTCACATGATGGGCAAAGGTTCTCGGGCTTTTCCTCTTCGAGCATCTTTTCCTCTTTCTCTTTTTCCGCCAAGACCGTTAAAACGCTTATTGTGAAGCTCTCCCCTTCAGCGTTCCATTCAACTATGTATCCCTCGGTAAGATCTTCGGTCACGAATTCCAGGGATTCGGACCTTGTTTCATGGGCTATATAATCCTTCTTCGCTTCCAAGATATCGTAGAGTTCGTCACTGATTTTTATTCTGGTATGTATCTCTTCCTCAACATTCAGGTTCATCTCCTTTCGCATCTCCTGGATTCGCCTGATCATCTCCTTTGCAAAGCCTTCGGTTTTTATCTCTTCTGTAATTTCCGTGTCAAGGATTATAAACCCGCCGGAGAACTCCTCTTGAAGCACTCCTTTGGGCAGGGTTTCCATAAACGAGACCATGTTGGGCATTATTCTAACCTGTTGTCCTTCGATACCCAGGCTGTACTCGCCTTTTTCTATCCCTTCTCTGATTCTTCTAGCAGACTGGTACTGAAGAAGAGCCGCTATTTTACTTGCCCATTGCCTAAAGACCGGACCTATTACCTCCATGTTCGGTTTTACCTCAAGCTCCATGCCGCCCCATTGCTCCCCCATTCTCACAAGTTCCAGGGATTTGGCATTGGTCTGACGAAGAATTACATCCTCTAAAGCCTCCACAGCATCCTCCACTTCAGGTGAGTTCGCCTTTACAACAACAAGCTTCACAGGCCATCTCAGTTTTATTCTTGCCTTTTGCCTGGCTGCGGCAACTCGCTCAACGATCTCCCGAGCTATGCGCATCTGGCTGTCAAGCTCGATGTCCACAAGGGCCTTATTGAACTTGACTACAGGTGACATGAATATGGTAGGTTGCTTTCCATCCAGATTGTGATACATCTCCTCGGCTAAATGCGGTGCAATAGGAGCCAATAGATTGGATATCGTTGTTAACACCTCATAAAGGACCTTGTATACCGCCAATTTATCTGGTTCCAGGCTTTCCACCCATGTTCTGTCACGAACCAGCCTTATATACCATCTGGAAAGATCCTCAAGTATGAAATCCTCAAGTGCCCTACATGCCAAATGGATTTCATAGCTCTCCATGGCCTTGGCGACATCCTTTTTCAGGCTCTCGGCCCTAGACAGCAGCCATTTATCCTCCACCCTCATGTACTTTCTGATAGATCTAAAGGAGGTTTTATCGGGATTGAACTTGTCCAATGCCATGTAGGTAGTTGAAAATACATAGACATTCCACAGAATATTAAGCGTTCTTTTGGAGGTCTTAACCCCCTCATGTGAAAATGAGAGATCATCCCAAGGTGCGGATGTCTTAAGCAGGTAGAAGCGCAGCGAATCCAGACCGTAATCCTTGACGATATCAAAAGGCTTTATAATATTTCCCATACTTTTGGACATCCGTTTTCCCGAATCAT
Source organism: uncultured Thermoplasmata archaeon (assembly GCA_965372465.1). Lineage (GTDB taxonomy): Archaea > Thermoplasmatota > Thermoplasmata. The sequence goes on from CBDVCK010000004.1 coordinate 2,707, forward strand.
CCAGTGCCCATCCGTGCATCAGGACAGATTTGTAAGGAATCTCGTCAAATGCAATCACTCCCGCACCAAGCTGTGAATAGAACCATCCCCGGGTTTGGTCATGGGCTTCGGTTATCCATTTGCAGGGCCACCATTTCTGGAATTCCTTTTTATGGCTGGGAAAACCCAGCTGGGCCCATGCGCACACAGCCGAATCGAACCATACATCCAATACATCAGGTACCCTTTTCATTTTGTCTCCGCATTCAGGGCATTTAAAAGTTATAATATCTATCCATGGCCTGTGCAGGTCCATATCTTTATCGAAATTTTCACCTTTCTTGAGCTCTTTTATTGAATCCACTACCTTGATATTACCGCATTTGCATCTCCAGATAGGTAAAGGGGTGCCCCAGTATCTCTGTCTTGAAATACACCAATCCCTTGCATTGGATACCCAGTCACGCATTCTTGAGGATCCTGCCCAATCAGGATACCAGGGGATGTCTGCGATTTCTTCCAGCATATCGTCCTTAATCTCCGGGATCTTTAAGAACCATTGATCTGTAACGCGATAAATGATAGGGGTTTTACATCGCCAGCAATGCCCGTACCTATGGGTCACCTCATCGTTAAAAAGCATAAGTCCCTTTCTTTTGAGCTCCTGGATTATATGCTCGTTCCCCTTTTTAAGGTCCATGCCTTGATATTTTCCGGTCACTGAAGAGAACTTTCCATCCTCGGTAACAGGACAAAAGGGCGGGATATCATATTCTTTTCCCACTTCAAAGTCCTCTGGACCATGCCCGGGAGCTATATGAACCACTCCTGTGTACTCCTCGGTGACAGTGTCGGAGAGGAGCACCTTGTGTATCCATTCCCCTTCAATGTTCTGATGATATAAAATCTCGCGAGAAAACGGATGGGAGTACTTCAAACCCACAAGCTGGCTTCCCCCGATAAGGTCAAGGATCTCGAAATTTTTCGAGCCCATCAGAGCCATTATGTCCTCCACTTTTTCCTCGATCAAAATCAATATTTCTTCTTTTCCCTTCCCCTTTACCTTAACCCTTGCATATATGAATTCGGGATTCACTGCTACAGCCATATTTCCAGGCAATGTCCAGGGTGTTGTGGTCCAGATCAGGATGGATTCATTCTCCCTGTCTTCCAGAGGGAATCTCACATATATCGACGGGTCTGTTTCGTCCCAGTACTCCACTTCTGCCTCTGCCAAAGCTGTCTGGCATCTCGGGCACCAAGTCAAAACACGCTCTGATTCAACCAAAAGGCCCTTCTCGTGGGCCTTGCTCAGGGTCCACCACTCAGATTCCATGTATTCGTTTTTTATTGTAAGATAGGGATTATCCCAATCCAGCCACACACCGAGCCTCTTGAACTGATCCTCCATCTTTTTCTGAAAATCCAAGGCAAATTCCTTGCATTTATTGACAAAGACATCGATTCCCATATCCTCGATTTGCCTTTTATCCGAAATGCCCATGGCTTTTTCGACCTGCACCTCAATTGGGAGGCCGTGCATGTCAAAACCAGCCTGGTCCCGAACGTTGTACTTCTGCATCCTTCTGTATCTAAGGACGGTATCCTTCAATATCTTGTTCCAGGCCGTTCCTAAATGAATATAGCCTGTGGTGTATGGAGGGCCATCTATGAAGTAGTACTTTTTGCCTTCCTTGCAGTGCTCCTTTGTCTTCTCGTAGATTTTGTTCTTGATCCATCGATCTTGGATGTTCTTTTCCAATTCTAATGGTTCGTACTTCTTCTTGGCCTTTTGAATCATCACTTTCCCCAAATGTTATTGTTATATATATTACTTATTAAGAGATTTTAATAATCAATATTGAGAAAATCACCTAATCCAACATATATAATTTTCATGATAATTGGACTTTTTGGAAAAATGGGGAGCAAACTAAGAATTTATTACCGTCAATTCATATACAGGTGGGATTTGTATGAGCACAACAGCGATAGTGGGTACCCAATGGGGAGATGAGGGCAAGGGCAAGATAACCGATTATTTTTCCGAGGATGCAGATATAATCGCCAGATTCCAGGGGGGAAATAATGCGGGACATACCATTGTGGTGGGTGATGAGGTTTACAAGTTCCACCTCTTACCCTCGGGTATCATTCGTTCTGAAAAGACAGTGGTTATAGGAAACGGTGTGGTTATAGATCCGGAAGTTCTGCTTTCCGAGCTGGAAAGCATCGAAAAAAGGGGATTTAAGGTGAACAATCTACTGATAAGTGACCGTGCAAATGTTATAATGTCCTATCACAAGCTCCTTGACGGGCTACAGGAGCAATCCCTAAAAGAGGGCCATAAGATAGGAACCACTAAAAGAGGAATCGGTCCCACATACTGCGATAAAATCGGAAGATACGGCGTAAGGATGCACGATATTATAAATGAAGAGGATCTTTTGGAAAGACTGGACATACTCGTTCCCTTAAGGCAGAAGATGATGGAAGCATACGGAAGTGAAGAAAAGATTTCAAAGGAGGAGCTCGCCAGAAAGTATCTCGAATACGGAAGGCGTCTCTCAAAATATGTAACAGATACCTCGGTTTTTATTAACAAGGCCATGGATGAGGGGAAGAAAGTACTTCTGGAAGGTGCCCAGGGAACCATGCTGGATGTGGATTTCGGCACTTATCCTTTTACAACTTCTTCCCATACACTTGCCGGAGGCGCATGTATCGGCCTTGGTATCGGGCCCAGAAGAATTGACAGGATTGTGGGGGTTGTAAAGGCCTATACCACCAGGGTTGGAGAAGGGCCCCTGCCCACCGAACTTAGGGATGAAATAGGTACACATTTAATGGAAAAAGGAGGGGAGTATGGCACCACAACTGGCAGGGCAAGAAGATGCGGATGGCTGGACCTGGTCGTGGTTAAACATGCAGTGCGTCTCAATTCACTGGATGCCGTGGTGATAACAAAAATCGATGTGCTCGGTGGTCTAAAAACCCTCAAGGTCTGTAGAGCCTATGAGTTGGGTGGCAAGGAAACAACCGATTTTCCATCCAGCCTGAAAGTCCTGGCGCGGTGCAAACCTGTATATGACGAGCTTTCTGCCTGGGATGATTTTTCCAAAGAGCAGGGTCTTGAGATGGCAGAAAAGGGTTTTGATGCCCTACCTTCGGAAATGAAGGATTATGTTGCTTATATCCAAAAGAACCTTGGTGTTCCAATCGATATTGTGTCATTGGGTCCCGGACGGGCAGAGACAGTGGATTTACGCGGATAACTACTTCTTTGCCATGGCTTTTAGGTCTCTTATCATGCTGCACGATTTACATAATTCATCCAATGTGGGCTCGCTGCATTGTGTGCATTTCAAAAGTTTTGCAGGTGGGAAGGCATTAACCAGTGCATCTGATATGGAATCATAGCTTTGAAGCATGGCATGCCTTGTCCCTGGAGTGTCCTTTTCCAGATTGTTTATGATATCCCGAAATTTCCCTCTCAAGGCTCTTTCGGAATACGGGCATTCGCCGTCATAGAATTCGATGTTGTTCAACATGGCGTAGAGGTAACTTTCTTTTTCGGGGATGAGTTTCAGGGGCTGGATCCTGGGAACAAGGCCTTCCTGGACCCTGGTGTGAGGCCCCAATCTGGCAAGCTTGGCCACATCCCCCCTTGCAAAATTCATGAAAACCGACTGCGCTGTATCATCAAGATTCAAGCCCGTGGCAAGCCTGTTGGCCGAAAGCTCCTTGGCCTTAAGGTTCAGGCATTTTCTCCTGAATACGCCGCAGTACGAGCATGGAGTGGTTTTTATCGCAAGCCTGGAAATCTCGTCCATAGTGATTCCCACGACATCCTTGAAGTTTATGGTGTGCTGTTCTATTCCCAGGGCTTTGCTATTTCTCTCTGCATATTCTATACTTGTGGGCCTGTAGCCTGCAATCCCCTCGTCCACTGTTATTGCATGCATGGTGAGGTCCCTTCTATCTTCCATGATATTGTGCAGGATGTGCAGGGCAACCACACTGTCCTTGCCTCCTGATACCGCCACTGCAAAGACCTCGTTATGTCCCAGCTTGAACTGCTTCCTCATCTCCTTTTTTATTCGTTTTTCCACAAATTCGTTGAAGTGGGTCTTGCAGAGGTGCGCTCCGCTGTATCTTATGAAGGTAACTGCAGATCTACCGCACTTGTCGCAGGTCTTCATGGTTCAAGTGAAGGGATTTGGGTTATAAAGAGGTTGGGATTTGGGGGGTGATTTAGGCCTTCTTTATGGGGTTCTATCCGGTATTTATCTAATATTTTTCTGTTCACCCAAAGCTATATAACCCCCCATGTTAATCTATACACATATGGAAAGCGCCGAGAGCCAGACTTTTGAAAATGATAAAGATGAGAGGGTCAAATCAACCAAACCCAAGACGAAAATTGAGGATATGAGCACAGCCATTCCATTTTTGATTACCATGATAGGCATCTTCTGCTACCTGGGTGTGATTCTACCTGCAGTCTTCGGGTCCTCCACAAGAGTCTTCGATTATTCCACATTTGACCTACTTCTCATGGTGGGCGGCGCAGCCTTAATGGGATTGGGTACATACTTCTGGTTTAAGATCAGGGCTCAAGTTCTCGCCGAGGAAGAGAAAAAGGCTCTGGAGCTTGCCTAAAATTATCTATTGAGAAGGCGTTTTATTTCCAAAATCTGACACATGATGCAGTGATTGAGGTCGAGGTCCTTCATTGTCTTTACTTTTCCGTCTGTTACCATCTGACACTTGAGTCCAGCCTCCCATTGGCAATAGATATCCAAAGATTCGGTTTTTTCCTCTGTTATCATTTCCTCATCCAGGGATTCACCAAAGGCTATTGCATCCTCAATCTGCTTGTAAAAATCAGGAGACGATTCAATCTCTGCCTTTGCTTCTGAGGGAACTTCCGGGGGCTCCTCATTTGGGATCTCCGGAGGTGGTTGCGGATCCATAGTTTTAACTGTTTCTGTAATAATCGAAGGTGAAGGTTCCTTAGCTTTTTTCAGGTCAATTTTTTCGGGTTCACCCATGGGAGTACCTCCCTCGAAATCACCTGATATCCTCTTTTCCTTAACCCTTTTTTCAAGGCTAGTAGCCTCATCGGCTTCTATCCTATCTTCTTTGGACTTTTCTAAACTCCATTCATCTGCGGACAGGTTAATTTCCTCTCCGACACCCGATTCTGTACTTTCAATTTCTCCAGATATACGTTTTTCAACTAAGCCCTCTTTCCCGTGGATAACCTCACTATCAATTACCTCTTCAACAGCAGGAACTCCGACACTTTCAGCCTCAATCGTTTCTTCTGACATCCCCCGCTCGGCCATGATATGCTCATCAATTCCTTTTATTATTTCACTTGAAAGCTCTCCAACCTCTGTAACATGGATTTTCTCCTCCATCATCTTTGAATATCCCACCTTTTCTGTCAGAATAGTCTTTTTCGCATGCTTTGATTTGTCCAAAACTTCCAGTGCCTTAATGTCCTTATGCCAAACATCCTCCCCAAATGTTTTTACGAGTTCCACACCTTTGGGAGTAATGGTAACTGTGAAATTACTGGGGCCAACCCATTCGATGGATATGTAGCCATCATTTTCCATACCCTGGACCTCTTTTTCGAGGTCAGAGTACCTGATTCCTCTGATACTATGGAAAAAAACCTCGCGATCCGCTCCTGTGTACCCACGCTTGGCTACGATAAGTAGGATCTTTTTGCGAATTTCTGATATCATCTTCACCCCCCGCTTTTGGTGTAACATTATAATGTACCTTAATATATTAGGCTTTTGTGCTTTGATATACAGAACGAATCATTCGGAGGGAAATACAAGAACGGATTCTCTGCATATTCCACCAAAACATTCAAACAAATGCAATCCCATGGCACATTATGCCTCCTTTAAATCTTACGGACATCTACAAGCGTTTATCCAAGCATTTTGGCCATCAAAAGTGGTGGCCCGCCCAGACTCCTTTCGAGGTCATGGTTGGCGCAATACTCACACAACAGACCGCATGGAGGAACGTTGAGATCAGCATCAAAAACCTGAAATCGAAAGGACTTTTAGAGATCCAAACCCTGGCTTTCGCTCCCGTGGGCACAATCGAAGAATGCGTAAGACCCTCTGGCTTTTACAAGCAAAAGGCAAAAAGAATCCATTCTATGGCAAGGTATCTTAATGATAATTATGGAGGTGAATTGAAAACAATCTTTAAAAAGGATGCAGAAACCCTCAGGTCCGAGTTACTCTCTCTCGAAGGAATCGGGCCTGAAACAGCCGATTCCATTATGCTCTATGCCGACTGCAAACATAGGTTCGTAATAGATGCCTATACTTTCAGGGCATTTAAAAGACTGGGAATGGATTTTAAAGGCGATTATACAAGGGCACAGGAATTTTTCGAATCGAATCTTTCACAGGATCTGGAATTATTCAGAAATTATCATGCGCTAATAGTAGAGCTGGGTAAGACTTTTTGCAAGACAAAACCCCTTTGTGCCCACTGCCCGCTCAATGTCAGCTGCCAATACCACAAAAAAAGGGATTCTTAAAGTTCCTTTACAGCATCTACAATTTCTGGCAGGATATCCTCAACGTTTCCTTTTATTATCCAATCAGAGCAAAGGCCGGTTAAGGTGGTCTCCTCCAGGTTGATTTCAAGAACCTTTGCTCCGTTCTCCTTTGCATAAAAGGGAACATGCGACATGGGAGAAACCACAACCGAGGTTCCTATAACCATCAATAGCTCGCATTCCTTTGCCAGAGCATAGGATTCGAAAATAACCTCAGAAGGCAGCTGCTCCCCGAAAAGTACAACATCGGGTCTCAGAGCAAAACCGCATTCACATCTAGGAGGCATCTCCTTCAGATATTGCTCGATTGGATAACGCTTTTGGCATCTCATACATATCAAACTGCGATTGTTTCCGTGCAGCTCAAGTACATTTTGATTGCCTGCAGCCTGATGCAGAAAATCCACATTCCCTGTGATTATCCCCTCAAGATGTCCAGAATCCTCAAGCCTGGCCAATGCGAAATGTGCAGGGTTTGGCTCTGCTTTTTGTATAGTGTCTATCATCTCTTTAAGCATTATCCAGACCTTATCGGGATTCCTTTTAAAAGATTCCACATGTGCAAATTCATCAGGATCGTATTTGGACCAAAGGCCCCCTTCTCCCCGAAAAGGTGGAATACCGCTTGCAACCGAGATGCCTGCCCCGGTTAATGCCACCGTTTTTTTTGAGTTTGCAATTTCCCTTGCTGCTATTTTTATGGTGCTTTCGTTCTCCCTGTGCATTACTATCCCCCTTGGATATCTTGCTCTTTCCCAGCTGTAAACTGTAATACATTCAATGTTCTTCAGATGTGTTACCTTAAATTATTCTTTTTCAGGGTTGTTATCTCCTGTGGTCTCGTATTATTCTTTATTCTGATTTTACCTGCTTTTGCACAAGATCGATTACTATCTCTCCGATGCGGCCCATGTTCTCATACGTCTGTGCACCAAGATGCGGTATCAGAAGCACATTATCGGCATCTAAAAGCGGGGAGTCATTTGGCGGCTCGGAATGATAAACATCAATTCCGGCATATCTCACTGTACCGGATTTTAAGGCTTCGGTCAGATCCTCATCCGCAATGAGTTTTCCCCTTGCCGTGTTGATTAGCACCACACCCTCCTTCATCTTGGCGATTGTGTCCTTGTTTATCATGCCTTCGGTCTCCTCTGTTATCGGCGTATGAAGCGATATAATATCCGATTGCGCAAGAAGTTCGTCAAGGCCCACGATTTTTGCATGGTCCGAGGATTTGTCGGATTTTCTGTATGCAATCACGTTCATGCCAAATGCCTGCGCACGTTTTGCCACCTCGGTTCCGATAAGTCCGATTCCAATGAGGCCCAGGGTCTTTTTGTAGAGTTCCTGCCCCTTCAACTGCTTTTTTATCCATTCGCCGTTTTTGGTGGTGTTATGGGCTCTCACTATGTTTCTTTGGATTGCAAGCATCATGGCGAAGGCAAGCTCTGCAACTGCAACAGATGAGGCTTCGGGTGTGTTGTGTACCTTTATGCCCTTTGACTTGGCATATTCGACATCGATGTTGTCAATTCCAACACCACCCCTTATTACCATCTTCAGGTTCTTTGCCTGATCTATGTAATCTTTTCTAACTTTGGTCGCACTTCTTACCAGTATGATATCTGCATCGGTATACTCGTCCTTGTTGTCCGTGACCTCACCAAATTCCTTTAACTTGTCAGGTAAATCCTTTGAAAAAGGATCAGAAATCAGTATCTTCATATTTTCATACCTCCTTATTGGTTCTTATCCCTGAATTCCTTTAGGAATTCCGAGAGTTTCTTTACCCCCTCAACTGGCATTGCATTGTAGATTGAAGCCCTCATACCACCAACAGACCTGTGACCCTTGAGCCCGGAAAGTCCCTGCTCTTTTGCTTGTGCAATGCACTTTGCTCCCAGATCATCGGAAGGCAGTCTGAAGGTGACATTCATCATTGATCTCGAGTCCTTTTCGGCATGACCGGAATAATAACCATTGGACTCATCTATTACCTTGTAAAGAGTCCCGGCTTTCTCCCTGTTTCTTTGTTCGCAGCCCTCAACTCCACCGTTTTCCTTTACCCATTCCAGAACGAGTTTGCACAGGTATATGGGAAAGCAAGGCGGTGTGTTGAACATCGAGTTTTTTTCCGCATGGGTCTTGTACTTAAGCATTGTGGGAAGCCCATCCGCCCCACGGTCTATGAAATCCTCTCTTATTACAACTGCGGTCACTCCTGAAGGGCCCATGTTCTTTTGGGCTCCGGCATACATAATGCCGAATTTCCCCACATCCACTTTCCTTGAAATAATATCAGAGGACATGTCCGCAACCAGTGGAACATCACCTGTATCCGGGTACTCCTTCCATTGGGTTCCGAAAATTGTGTTGTTCGATGTGATGTGCGCAAAGGAAGCATCCGGATTGAATTTTATGTCCTTGGGAATGTACGAAAAATTCTTATCTTCCGAGGAAGCAACGACATTCACATCCCCTATTAATTTAGCCTCCTTTATGGCCTTCTTGGACCATGTCCCGGTATTCACATAGTCAGCACTGCGTCCGGATATCATCAGGTTCTTGGGAGCCATTAAAAACTGGGTTGATGCCCCCCCTTGAAGCCATAGAACCTTGTAGTTATCCGGTATACCATACACCTCTTTCATGAGGGAAGATGCTTCCTTTATAACATCATCGAATTCCTTTGAGCGGTGACTTGTTTCTAAAATGGATATTCCCGTATCCCTGTAATCCAAGAGCTCTGCCTGTGCCTTTTCCAGGACCGAAAGCGGTAAAGTGGCCGGTCCAGCATTGAAGTTATACATTCTTTTTACCAAATTCTCAACCTCCTATATTCTTTCTCTCTCCTCCTTAATTTTATTTATTTCCTTTTCCGAGATTTATCCCGGTAAATCGATCCCCCAAACCTAAGGATCAAATCCCTTTATCATCATAGTTTGTTGATCACGAATCCCGTATATACCTTTGGATAGAAAAAGGTTGACTTCTGAGGCATGGTTTCATGGTTCGTTGCCACTTCCTCAACCTCCTCAACCTTTGTCGGGTTCATGAAGAATACGGTCTGGTAACCATTTTCATTGACCTTGTCAATGGATTCTTGAACAGCGTCTCCAACGGCTTTGATGTACTCCACATAGGATCCGCCGTCTATGGTTCCGCTGGCGACCTTTTCCTTGGTTATACCTAATTTGTCTTCCAGGATCAATTTGTGAAGTATGGTCACATCAAGACGTTTCCATGCATGGGAATGATCGGAGATACCATCCATTATACCTTCATCCTTCAGGACCAATGAATAATATTTCTCGTCATTACAGTAGAGACCGAAAGCATGTGAACTTGCCGAAAAATGCTCCCGCATCCTGCCGAACATCGCTTTTCTTGCCTCCTTATCATCCCCTTCTGGGAATGAAAACTCCTCAATTTCGAAATTCTTTGAAAGATCATCAATCAGTTTTTTACAGTCAAAATCTTCGATACCCTGAACCAATCTATGTGTGGGCAGTATGACAAGTCCCTCGTTTTTGATATTCACAAAGGCGAGCATTCGGTATTGTGCTGTATTCAGGTGGGGATTCTCCTTTCTGAACTTCAGAGCTGTTTTGTATCGATGATGTCCGTCAGCGATAATTATGTATTTGTGGTTCATAACCTCCTGGATCTTCCGTATATCATCTTCGTTATCTATGGCCCATAGCCTGTGGTTAATTCCATCCTCGTCTGTAATTTTTATCAAAGCCTTATCTTTCATCTTATTTTTTAGCAGGGTATCAATGGTACTTTCCTCGTCCGAGTAGATGGAAAAAATCAAACCGAAATTCCCTTTTGTGGCCCGAATTAAATTGAGTCTGTCCTCGATATCCTTTGGAAGGGTTTCCTCGTGTTGGTGCACACCCGAACAAATACCTCCGGTATCCTTGGATGAGCACATCTCCTCGAGTTTTATGAGGGCAATGAATCCTGCTCTGGTCATCTTCTGTCCGCCAATTTCAAAATCCTGAGCAAGAACGTAGATTGAAGGTTTTTCCTCTTTTTTCAGCGCACTGGACGCAATCCATGATTCAAGAAGAACCGAAGCGCGGCAGTACTCGTTGCTCTTCTCGGTATCCTCCTCAAACTTCATCCCCTTTATTATGTGCGCTATGTTGTATATCGAACTATCATGCAATTTCTTCTGAAGATCGGGGGAAATCACGTCATAAGGGGGAGAGACAACAAGCTTGTAATCAGTTACCTTGCTGATATCGTATCGATATCCCTGAAACGGAGCTATTTTTACCATGTTCTGGATAATGTAATTTGTGGATAAATAATTTATGACCTCAAGTTAACACTGTTATTAATTCATCGCTTCCTGAAGGGTACAGCCAAAAGCGTGAGTACAGGGAATATCTCAAGCCTTCCAACCCACATCTCGATAATCAAAACCACCTTGAGGTGACCTGCCATTTCGCTGTTTGTTATTCCTGTAGTAAGACCTACATTCCCTTCCGCTGAAGCAACCTCAAAAAGTGAATCAGCAGCCGTGTAGGTCTCAGATCCGTTTAAACCGTAAAAACCATCAGGTGCTTGCGTTGCCATGAATGCCAATGCACCGAGACAAAGCACGATGATATATAGAATCGAGTATAGGGTTGCTACCCTGATTTCCTCCACCGGATATGTTTGCCTCCCGATTTTAAATGGGATTACCGCCTTTCTGGAATAGAGGAATTTCTTAACAACCCACGCAACAGCGTATATGATGATTACCACCCTTATCATCTTCAATGCAGATGAGGTGGAGCCGTAACCGCCTCCCATAACCATTAAAATACTTAAGATGAACTTGGAGAAATCATCCCATTCTTTGATAGTGGCTGTGGAAAATCCAGTCCCTGTAAGAGCGGACGTTGTCTGGAATACGGAGTTCAGCCCATTGACCCTTGTCATCAAAAAAATACTGCTCACAAAGATAATAAGCAGTATGGCCTTGACCTCTATTGTGAAGAATTCCTTGAAATTTCTTTTTAAAAGGTGCCTGTGGGAGGCAAAGGAAATACCCCCAAGAAGCATGAAAGGGATGAGGAAGACGGCGATATAACCAGGATAGTCTTCTATGCTGTTGTTTGTCACTGCAAATCCGCCAGTAGCAAGGCAAGTCATGCCCACGTTGACCGCATCAAAGCTTTTGTTTATACCCATGAGAATGACGAGGCCGATTATGCATAAAACCGTGTAAAGGATGTAAATTCCCCAGATTCTCCTTGCAGTGCTAACGATGTTTGTGGAAATTCTGTCGGTTCGTCCCTCGGCCTTGTAGAGCTTGGCTGCGATTCCCGAGCTTCTTATTAAAATAGATAAGAACAGGACTATGACGCCGACACCACCTATCCACTGGGTGAAGGATCGCCAGAACAAAATAGCCCTGGGAAGGGATTCCACATCAGAGAACATGGTAAGGCCTGTTGCCGTAAAGCCTGACATGGACTCGAAAAAACCGTCCAGAGGGGATAGCCTATCGGGATATCCGCCCAGCGAGAAGGGTAGAGACCCCACAAAGGTCATAAGAAGCCATCCAAAGGCCGCGATACTCAGGGCTTCGTCATAGCCAAGACGCGAGGGTCTACCGAGAAAAAACATGGAGCAAAAACCGATTACTAGGGAAAAACTACCTACTGCAAAGAAGATAATACTCAGAGTTACATCACCATCGATATAGGCCAGAAGGCCCGGGGGGAACATGGCCATTCCCACTATTACCAGAAGAACAGAGGAATAATACCATATTTTGCCAAATTTGCTCTCTCCAAGACCCAACGCCTTCACTTCCCATCCATAAATTTTTGCTCCTTCTCAACGCTTTAATATTATGGATATATATAATTTTATGCCATTTTTTATATATAGAATCAACAACTAGAACAGCTTCACAAGTTTTGGTATGGTATCAGTCCTGGCAAATACTATGAGGCTGTCCCCGACATTGACCATGTCCTCTCCGCCGGGGATGATGACATTGCCGTTTCTTACAATGGCCCCAACGAGGGTATTTTTCGGGAAATTGGTACGCTTCAGCTTCTTACCTGCTATTTTTGAATTTTGAGAAACCTGAAGCTCAACGATTCTGGCCTCGCCATTGTGTAACACACTGAGTGACAGCATCTCTGCCCTGTGGACATGCTGGAGAATTCCCGAAACCGTGGCAAGCCTCGGAGCAATGGCGATGTCTATTCCAATACCTTCCAGTATGTTCTTAAGCTCAGGACGCTCCACAAGTGCAATGGTTTTCTTGGCGCCGTACTGCTTGGCCAGTATGCATGATAGGATGTTAATTTCCTCGGAATTTGTGGTGGCGATAAAGGCGTCCACATTGGAAATCCCCTCCTCCATGAGCACCTCGTCATCTGTTCCACTGCCGTGTATGACCAGTGAGGAGAGCAGTTTTTCGGAGGCTAATTTGCATCTATCCTCATCCTCGTCGATCATGACTATATTGACCTCCTTTTCAAGCAGACGTGCAAGATGCATACCTATTCTAGTAGCACCCACAACCATGATCTTTTCTATCATATCCAGGCTTCTTGTGGGCTCACCGGTTCCGAAAAGACGCTTGATTTCAGGCATTCCCCTGGGATCACCCAAAGCAATAACCACACGATCACCTGCAAGAAGTTTATCCGTGCCCCTGGGAATGATGACCTCCTCTTTGCGGAAAATTGCAACAAGATTACAGCGGGGTGGAAGAGGTATTGTCTTTAACATCTTTTGGTTAATTGCGGATTTCCTGTTCACAGTGGATTCGATAATCTGAATTTTTCCCCTGGCAAAGACATCAGTATCCAGAAGCGAGGGCATGGTAAGCATTCTTGCCATTTTTATTGCGGCAAGAAGCTCAGGACATACTGCGACATCGATACCCAAGAATGCGTATTTTTTTGTAGCAATGGGCTCGTTTATATAATCCAGGCTGTTTATCCTGGCAATGGTCTTGCATCCCATGGTATGGGCTATACCGCAGGCCACCATGTTGATTTCGTCAGAGCCTGTAACCCCGATGAAAACCTCTGCATTGGCGATACCTGCCTCTTCCAGCTTTGCAAGACTCCCTGCATTACCGTGTATAACCAAAGCATCCAGCGCCTCAGCCCTCTCACATGCCTTGCTGTCCTTGTCGATGATCGCCAGGTTATAGCCTTCATCGTATAGAGAGTGTGCGATATGCAGACCTACCTCACCTGCACCGCCTATGACAGCGTACATAACATCGCTATAACATTGCTTCGCAATTTAAATCTTTCGATTTAGTAAAAATGCGTTTTAACCGGGTTTTCGGGGGATTTACGAGAAATCTATGATGCTCGCCTCTCCTGTATGCAGATTGATTACAGGAACCCTTGCAGGGTCCGGTATGAAATTGTGCATTTTCTGGAAATTGGTCTGGGACTGCCAGCAGGATGCGTTTATCAGGGTGATGCCCTTGTAACTCTTCATTCCTGTGGAATGCCCGTGGCCTGTGACAAATATATCGGGAATCCTGTCGATTACAAGGTAATCCTTGTGCTCGGGGGCAATTGGCGTTCTTCCCCCATATATAGGTACCAGATGCCGTTTTTTGAGCATCTCTATCATAATTTTAATAGCCTGGGTGTAATCCATGGATGGCAGCGCTTTAATGAAATCGTCCATACTTCTTCCGTGATAGGCTAAAACCTCCACGCTTTGCAAACTGAAATAGCTTGGATTTCCCAAAAATATCACGTTCCGGGAAAAGAGATTCCTGATTTCCGCAGGAAAAGTGGGCTGTGGCTCGGCAGGTCTTACAGCATCATGATTTCCGGGAAGCATAATGACCTTGATATGCCCAGGCACCTGCGAAATCAGTCGGGCAAGCTCCTCGTACTGTCCGTAGATGTCATCAATTGCAAGCTCCTCCTCCTGATCACGGTAAATGCCTATTCCATCCACAACATCTCCCGACACAACTACATATTCCAGCTTTTGTGCTACTTCCCTTCTTCTTTTGTCATTTCCATTAAGCCAGGCCAAAAAATGCTCAAACTCCTCTTTTAAGAAGGTGTTGCTGCCCATATGAATATCGGATATGAAGGCGGCATATACCTCTTTTTCCGATCGATTCGGGGTTCTGTTTACCCTGATATCGGGTCTCACAAGCTCCTCTGCCAAAAACAGGCTGCCTCCCCTGTTTTTTTTGCCTATGACACCTATGACCTCGTCAAGTACTGTGGGGTCATTTGTAAGAAGCGAGTCCTTTGTCAATAGAACCGCCATGGAGTCATTTTCATCCTCTAAAGTGATCATTTTATGACCTTTTTTTGTGGTTCTGATGTCGCTTACCATACCAATGATCTTTATTGTACCGTCAGCCCTTGGGACCTTGGAAATTTCCCTTGCCCCCATCATCACACGTTTTTCTTTAAGAAATTTTTTCAAGATTTTCAGCCTGTGGTTGAAATAGAGCTTGAAATCCCCGATTGTCCCCTCGCATGTGGAGTTTCCAGTGATGTCGGATATTATTTTGATATCCCCTGATAATTGTGAAGCCGAAGTTTTTGAGTCTTTTGTTTTCACAAAACCCTCTTGCTTTGAAAGAACATCCAGCGGCCTTTCCGCGTGTTCTATATGATGTTTTGGCTTCACAGGAATAATGCCATGCCTTGGCTTTTGCGGTAATTGGGGAGTTGGGATTGCGGACTTCTGTGCCCTTTCACTGGCCTTTCTCGTGATGCCCTCGACAGTCTGAAGATGTTTTATTGTAAGAATGAAGGGCGGCTCTTTTATATTGTTCAGAACGCCTTCGACGTAATGAACTGGCTCGGATTTGGATAGTATATATTCCATTGCATCTGATTGAACAAGTGTACCTTGTTCTGTGAGAAAATTTAAAATTCGCGCCCTCATCATATTACTTATCTGCAATCCCTTTAAAAGGTTTTGGGGTAAGAAAAAATCATTCGCCTTCTTCTTCATCTGATTCTTCTATTGGAATTTCTATATAAATTTGAATTGTGAGTGTATATTCTATATTAAGACTGGAGTAATTTTCAACCTCGGCTACATAGGTCCCGGGGCCTGTCCTATTGAAATCCTTTTCGTCGAGTTCGAGTACCTCATCTGTTTCTTCAGTAGCACTCTCACTAACCAGAGAATCATCAGGGCCATATACACGAAGATCGAAGTCGGGTCTAAGTTTTGTTCCCTGAAATGAAACATTGACATATCCTAGAGTTGCATTTTCTTTTACCTCAAAAGGATGACGCGCAATAGAGTTCCCTTCATTTATAATGATGCCACCTGAAGGGATAAGTAATGTTCCCGTATGAATATCATCAACATCAAGAAATAAAGTCCCATTTTGCTCCTCCTCGACTCCACCCCCATCAGAGCCTCCTCCCTGATCGTCCACATCTATTGCTCCGGCCCAGTATGCAAAATCAGCGGCGAGTAAGATAATAATCGCTATCATACCAACTATGCCCTTGATAGTTTTGGGTGCTTTGAACCACTTTATGATGTCATCAACTAGGGTCATTTCAATCACTATAATTGGCTGGGCCTCTATTATATTTTTCTGTTTTTTTGGTTAAATTTACCTGAATTGCTATTGTTTCAAGGGAATTGCATGCCCGCATTTGGGGCATTTTCCGTCCTTTGCATAATGCCTGCTGGTGGAAAAACCAATCCTCTCTATCAATGTCTCTTTGCATTCGGGGCAATACGTGTTCTCGTAATCCCCGTGGGGCACGTTTCCCAGATAGATGTACTTGATTCCTTCTTCTTCTGCAATCTCGTAAGCTCTTTTTAAAGTGGCCATAGGGGTTGGTTTTTGGTCATGCATCTTGTAATCGGGGTGGAATCTTGAAAAGTGAATTGGAGTTGCCTCTCCCAAGTTTTCCACAACCCATTTGCAGTAATTTCTGATTTCTTCCGAACCATCATTTTTCGAGGGTATTACGAGGTAAGTAAGTTCAATTAGGATACCCAGCTCCTTTGCCAGAATGCAGGTGTTTTTTACAGGATCCAGTTTTGCCTTGCAGATATTCTTATAGAATTCCTTGGAAAACGATTTGACATCGATGTTCATTGCATCAAGATATGGGCTGATCTTTCTGAGCGGCTCCTCTTCAATAAAGCCGTTTGTAACATAGCATGTATATAACCCCTCCTTCTTTGCGAGAATGGAGCCATCGTATGTGAATTCGTACCAGATGGTGGGCTCGTTGTAGGTCCATGCAACACCCTCGCATTTGTGTTTCTTGGTGAGATCCACCACATCTTGAGCACTCAACTTCCTTAACCTCATATTATCGTACTTGGCCTGGGATATGCTGTAATTTTGACAGTGTTGGCATTTGAGATTGCACCCTATGGTGCCAAAAGACAGTGCAGATGTTCCGGGATAGAAGTGGTAAAGCGGTTTCTTTTCAATAGGGTCCGGGGTGACCGATGTTGCCATACCGTAGACCAGGGATTGCAGTTTTCCGTGTTGATTCTCCCTCACTCCACATATACCCCGCTTGCCCTCTGAGATTGCGCACCTGTGGGGACAGAGCAAACACTGTACCTTGTTATTGTCCAGTTTCTCCCAAAACATGGCCTCCTTCATTCTTTCCACCTGAAATGCTCGTACCCGCGGTCCTCAAGGGAAGAAGAGATTCCATCCTTTATAAGGATATTCTTGTTATTTTCAATTACCTCGCCTATGGGTGTGAGCTTGGTCCTCATTCGGGCCAGTGCTTTTTGCGCATCTTCGACTTTTTCCTTTTCTATTGTTACTAAAAGCTCGTAATCTCCTCCAAAATAGACTGTAAGTTCCTCTAGAGGAATTTTCAGGTTTTCGGAAAGAGCCTTGGCTTTGATTGACACAGGTATATTCTCGAAATCTATCCTGAACCTGACGTCATTCAGATTGCTCAGCTGATGTATCGAGGAGGCAAGACCGTCCGAAATATCCATGCATGAGGTTACGGTCCTGGTCTTGGCAAGTGCTCTGCCTTCATTTATCCTGGGATAGATCTGAAGGAGATTTTTGATGGCATTTTCCGAGTCAATACTGTTCTTCAATAAATGGTACGCCGAACCCGCCCCCCCCAGTTCACCGGTCACTGCAACGATATCACCCACTTTGGCACCGGACCTTCTCATGACCTCCGATCCGGGAACCTTACCGACTGCGCATCCCGAAATTGTAAGGCACTCGTTCTCCTTAGTGTCCCCTCCCAAAAGATAAGTATCGAATTTTAAGGCGCAGGAATTCGCACCATCCATCAATTCTTGTAGCGATTCCTCCTCGAAATCCAAAGGCATTCCCAGTGCCAGGACGATTCCCAATGGCTCTCCTCCCATGGCCGCGATATCACTAAGATTGATTGCAACCACGTGCCAGCCCATCTGCGAGAAGGTGGCATTTGCGGGAATATGGGTCTTTTGCGAGATCATGTCAGTTGTGATCAGTAAATATCCATCCTTAAACTCCACAACTGCGCAGTCGTCCTTCAGATCCCCAAGATCGATGGTACGCTCTCCTATGACTTCACGGATGACCTCTTGGGCCTTCCTCTCCCCTAAATCTTTTAATTTCACCTTGCTCACCATAATTTTTGATTTCATAATGAGAAGGGTAAATCGCATGAAATGAATAGATATGAGTCTAGGCCTTGGCCGTAACTATGCTCATTGCCCCGACCGGGCAGACCTTGACACAGGCGCCGCAGTTGGTGCACTCGTCTTGGGTAATGTCCACCCAGGCCTCGTAGACTGTAATGCAGTCCGCGGGACATACTGCGACACATCCGCCACAGGACATGCATTTATCGTATTCGAGATCCACCATTTAACTCCCAACCGTAAATTGCTGATGTTATTAAAAAGGTTTGGGATGGGCCTTGGGATTTGAGGTGACCAGGTGATTTACAATGGGACTTCCCACACACAATCGGTTTTTGCGTGGATCCAATAACCTTTACCCATCACGAAATAATTCAATTCTCCCACCTCTTCCCATTTCTGCGCCCCGGCATTGTAGGTCCATATCGCATCAACATGTGTTCCGAATGTAAGGTTGTTTAGGGCTTCGGTTCTGTTTTTATTGCTAAGGGAGGGGTAGCCTACGAGGTTCCAGCCCGAATTAAGTGATATATATTGAGGAGTTGAAGGCCTTGTCCCATTTAGAACAAGGATAGTACCAGCGGGATCTATGATATGAATCCAAAATCCTATTGTGTGATCGATTTCGTTTAAATCGTTTATTTGCGGTGGTTTTGAGGTATGAAAATGTTTCCAAGGGTCGTTGGAATCTGTTACATTATACCATTGAACTGCATCAAAATGATTCTCAAGAGATTGTAGGACTTCTTGAATCTCTATTTCAATTAATATCAAAGGTGTAGACATCAGATTCCAACCTTGACTTGAATTTATAATCATTCCCTCATGTAATGAGATATTCACAAACTTGCTCATATCCATGTGGGGATTAGCATATCCAGTTGCTGTATCTTTCCATGCTGTAAGTTTATGTGGTGTGTAATCTATTTTAGAGGAAACATTTTGTTTGTATTCGGTTACAGTGATCCACCTCACAAATCCGTAGGATTCTGTTTGCCGAGTTTTTTTATAGGTTCCATTGATATTATCTTCTACCTTAACATTTGCATTTGGTACGGGATATCCTAAAGAATCTGTTACATTTACATGCATGTACCATCTAACCCATAATGTTGAGTTAGGACCAGATATATCTACTTTTAATTTGTTAAAAGAGGTATTTAGCATTGTTATTTCACTTCCCCACACGGAACCCCATACGGGGTCAGAGGAAAGTCGTATGTCATAAGAACTTGAATTAATAATCATGGAATTTACTACATCAAGATTCCCACCCTCCGTATCAATGGCAATATCGTTGTCTTGAAAAATACAGTTCGATATTATATTTTTTTGATGATTCTCGTGAATCCCCACCCCCCTCTCATAATTTGAAATAATGGAATTTATTACATTAAACAAGCAGTCACCTCGAGAACCTATTGCATAACCGGTACCATTAGAAGTGAAATTGTTTATAATAAAATTGATATCAAAAGTTAATCCGCCTGTGAGCATAGCCCCGCAATTATTGAAAGAGTTGTTAATAAAAACAATATTAGAACTGTATTCGATGGAAATCCCCTTCCCATTGAAGATGTTGTTTGAGAAAGAAATTCCAGATGTGGCCCAGACATAAATATCCATGTTGTAACTATTTGAGATATTGTTATTTTGAATTATCAGGTTATGAATAGAATCGAAATCTGAAGTTACCACTGTTATACCATAATCGCATTTCCAGATTTTATTATTATAGATCATGCTGTTTGTTGTTGTACGGAGGCATATCCCATTTGGACTATCGTGAATCTCATTGTTCCTGATTGTAATATGCCCAATCTCACCACCATGTTTTTTTTCTGTGAAAATTCCATTTCCGAAAGACAAGATGTTATGTTCTATCACGGTATAATCCTCGTAAACAAGTATAAGTCCATCGGTGTGTTTAAAACCCTTGATGACACAATTTGTTGCTTGTACAAAGATAATACCTCCCTGAATTCTCGGATATGAGTCTCCAATAAGCTCTATTGTATAATTTAGAAAAACATGCTCTACATACACACCGTAATAAACATAAACAGTATCCCCCGAACTAGCTGCATCCACACCCTCTTGAATCGTCGAATAATTTCCTGAACCACCGCCGCCAACATAGATTGTATCGCCTTTTGCAGGTTTTATAAGATTATAATTCAAATCAACAAACATAAACCCAACCATAATCAGTATTAGACAGATCGTAATTGATGTGATACTCCTTTGGCTCACTTGGTTCCTCCTCTAGATTTCCTATTATAATATTCCCTATATATGATTTGTCTACCCGAAATACATTTTTATATTCGAGAAATACATTAAAAATCGGTCATTTAACTATATCCGCCCCTTCCCCGGACACTTCAGATAATCTTTATTTACCCTTGCGTCCTATTCCATTGACATATGAAAATCATCGGCATCCTCACCTCCAATTTCCGAGTCTACTACGACCTTATATCGAGCCTGAGACAACGAAACCAGCCCTTTGCCAGCCTCACCTTCGACGAGCCCATTCCCCAGAACATCGGGGTTATAATTACCACCTCCGAGGAAGGAGACAAAATAGATTTTCCGAAGCTCATCGTTGCGGACAAGGACATCGAGCTTACAATGGACATTGCACAAAGAACCCTGAAAGGTAAGGAAAAATTCGAGAAACTCATGATTGGAATCGACCCTGGAAAAAGACCGGGTCTTGCGGTAATCGGAGACGGAGAAGTGCTTACAACAGCCCAGGTTGCCTCCCCCGAAAAAGTGAAATCCGAGATTGCCAGGGCGCTCAAATCATACCCCTCAAAAGAGACCATCATAAGAATAGGACACGGAGACACAACCCACAGGAACAGGATCATCAATTCCCTATCCGAGTTCGGCCTGAAAATCGAGATATCTGACGAAACCCGAACTACAAAAATCTCAGAAACCCCTGATATAGACGCTGCAATCGACATTGCATTAAAAAGTGGTGTTAGGGCAAAAAAAAGCTACAAGGTGGAGCCAACCCCTGGTGAACTGAAAGATATACAAAGAAGAAGCAGAATCGAAAGCAAGGGCAGGGTAACAATATCCCAGGATGAAGCTAAAAAGGTGGCGAAAGGAAAGCTTACGTTAAAAGAAGCAATAAGAAGAGCCAAAGGACATTAGGTTATTATATATGCAAAATTTTATACCCAAATATATTTAAAACATTAAAATCATGATTAATATACTCATTTAATCCTTGGAGGGAGTGAGTAAAAAACAATACAAGTGGGCTTCAGTATGACTTCTTTCAAAAAAATCCAGGCCTGGCTAGTGCTCTGTGCAATTTTTTTCAGCAGTGCAAGTGTGGGAATGTCATTCGAAAAAAGCGAAGCAAATACCCAGGAGATGGTTCCTCTCATAATTCAGATCCAGGGGCAACCGATTATGGTTTTCATGAATTCATTTGAGGGTGTGCCTGATACCGAGGATACACTATCTACATATGCAAACTCTTTAGGAAAACAACACACATATATCAAATTCCAGCTTCTGGATGAGGTTCCCGGGATAGAAATCACTCGGGATTTTAAATCTCTTTTCAATGGCATGGCAATAAAGGTTCCCGAGCAATATATCTCGAAATTGAATGATATCCCAGGCATAGTAAAGGTCTACAACGATGAGCCCGTGTACCCGGATTTAGACGATACAATACCCATGCTCAATGCGGATGACGCCTGGCTCGAAACAAATGCAACAGGTCTTACAGTCACGGGAAAAGATGTGCTTGTTTCGGTAATCGATTCTGGAATTGACTACACGCATCCGGATTTGGGAAGCGGTTACGGTCCTGGATTCAGAGTCATTGGAGGTTACGATTATATCAATAGCGACAATGACCCGATCGACGACTGGTGGCACGGAACCCATGTGGCTGGTATCGTAGGTGCAAACGGCACCAAGAAAGGTGTTGCCCCTGATGTAAAATTTTTAGCGTACAAGGTCTTCGGCTACGGAGGAAGCGGAGGTAGCTGGTCCAATATAATCGCAGCAATCGAGGCCTCGGCAGACCCTGATGGAGACCCTGGAACCGATGACGGCGCTGACGTAATATCCATGAGCCTAAGTGGTGGAGGTGATCCGGACAGCCCTGTAAGTCAGGCTGCGGACAATGCCTTTGATTCGGGAATTATAATTGTGACATCAGCGGGAAACAGCGGACCCGGAAACTGGACCATAGGGGCTCCTGCAAATGCTCGGTCCTCAATTGCGGTTGGCTCGGTTATGAAAAGCGATTCTCTCATCAGCACAAGCTCAAGGGGACCTTCTTCGTTTGTAACACTCAAACCCAATATATTGGCTCCCGGTGTGAGCATTGTATCCACTGTACCTGGTGGAGGTTATTCTTCAAGGGGGGGAACCAGCATGGCAGCACCCCATGTCTCAGGCACTGCGGCACTGGTTATTCAGGCACACAGGGATTGGGACCAGAATGTTACAAGAGCAGCCATTGTAAACACTGCAGTTGACCTGGATTATTATGTCAACTGGCAGGGAACAGGAAGGGTGGATGCCTACGAATCAGTAATCGCAGAGGCTGCAATCATACCCGACGGCGTGAGTTTTGGCCTAGTGGACTTGAAAAACGAGATGTGGTACGGGGAGGAGACCCTGAAGATTGTAAACACGCAGGGCATAACCTCAGGATACGACCTCACAATCGACATACCATCATTCCCAGGGGTTTCCGTTACATTGAACACCTCTCATATCGACCTTGGTGCTTATCAAAATGCATTCTTTGAATTGAACGTGACCCTGAATACCTCCCAAGCCCAGGAGCACTGGTACGAAGGCGTAATTATTGCCAATTCATCAACCGAGAGCCTGAGGGTTCCTTTCTTTTTCATAAGAGAGAATTTAACTGTAATTGCCACACCCGATCCAAGCAATGGAGAAACAGATATCAACGTATATTCACTGGTAGATCTTTCAACAATCGATGTTGAAATTAAGCTTCCCGATGATTCCATACAGAACATACCAATGAGCGGATGGGGAAAGGAATGGACAGGAACATTTACGGTAACGCAGAACGGCCTGCATACAATCAACGCATCAAGCACTGATGAAGATGATAAAAACAATACCGGTAGTACTACTCTTAGAGGAGATCTGATCCCCCCTGACTTTTTTGTCACTGCAAATCCAGATCCTGCAGATTATTTCACAAACATCAATATCACATCAGTTGAGAACATCTCGGGGGTATGGTTCCCGGATGAAAGGATAACGACTAATGACTGGCAGGAATCAATGTACCCCGAGATAGCAGTGGATTCAAATGATATCCTCCATTTAGTCTGGGAAGATGATGAATGGGATACAAGAAACAGTGTATTTTACAAAAGACTGGAAAACGGAACCTGGAAGAACAAGCAGATAATCTCGGATTCAGCATTTAACGGAAAGGGTGCAAGGGGAGCCAAGTTTGTGGTGGATTCAAATGATTTAGTTCATGTTATTTTCAAGGAGGCCACTACAAGTTGGTATGCAAGACTCTACTACTGCAAGATAAACGGAAGCACGGGCACCGTGGTTACACCATATACGAACATTACAACAACATCATATGTCATCACGGATGAGCAGTTTGTCCTGGACATGGCAGTAGACAGCGAAAACAATATTCATGCCATTGGAAACTTCTATGTTGAAGGTGTGTATGCAAGTTACATTGTTTTAAATGATACAGGTGGGTTGTTAAACTATAATGTGGATGTAAAGGCAAGTGACATCGTAATTGATTCCCAGGATAACGTTCATATGGTATATATCGAGGATGAGGAGATATATTATTATCGATATGACAACGGCTCAATGTACGAATTCAAGAAGATAACAGATAATACAGGTAGCCACTATGGTTCGGAAATTGCAGTGGATGCCAAGGGTAATATACATGTTGTATGGCGAAAATACAATGTAGGTATTTTTTACGTAAAATATGACTTTTTCAGTTCCACTTGGGGTACAAGGACACAGCTTACGGATTTCGGGCGCACACCTAAAATCACATATGAGGATTCCGGCAATTTGCATCTTGCCTTCTGCGGAACCCTGGGAGGGACTTATTACATGAGATACAATGCCATTACAACGTCATGGGAACAACCAATTAAACTATCATCCAGTGAGGCTTATTCAAATGCAATTGCAATTGACCTGGATTCAAATTTCACTATCTATGTGGTGTGGTACGACTATCGGGACAATGACAATGAAGAGGTATACCTGGTAAGATACCGCTCATCACCGTATTATTCGGTTCAACAACCGGACGGAACCAATATCTCAATGTCCATGTCGCTGCTATCTGCTGATGGCATGAACTTTACCAGTATCTTCTATCCTACACAAGACGGCACCCATTATGTCAATGCAACGGGATTCGATAGGGCAGGAAATGTCTATTACAACACCACTTCTTTTGAAGCCCTGGTTCCTCCTTTTGTAAGCAACCCGAATCCGGGGAACGATACCCATACAACTGATAGAACACCGACAATCTCAGCAACCCTTTGGGATTACTCGGGTGTGGATGTAAATTCCGTGATTATGTTAGTTAATGGAACAAATGTAACAAGCGCAGCTGTTATCACCCCTTCATCGATTTTATACACACCAATTTCGGCTCTCTGGATTGGTCCTATCAATGCAAGCATTATATGTTCGGATATCTTTGGAAATGCAATGAAGGTTGCGTACAATTGGACTTTCTTCATAGATTTAGAGCCTCCATCACCAACTGGTCTTACCATTGATCTTTCGGATGACGACTTGGTATTGAGCTGGACTGCCCCGAATTCTCCGGATAACAATCACTACCTGATCTACAAAAGCGCAACCCCCGCAGGATTCAATTACTCTAATCCATATCATAATACCTCTCTAGATGCAAACCCCCTTGCCACAACCTGGACGGACATCGACGCCGCTTCCAACTGGATGATGCGTTATTATGTGGTAAGAGTTGTGGATAACAATGCAATCAATGACAGCAACCAAAATAAGGCAAGCAATGGCGACTGGGTGGTTGTTGGGATACAGAGCCATTCAAATTTGGATGTTATTTTAAACGGTAATCTCTCAATAAAGAACGGAGGGATATTGACACTTGATAACTTCACTTTGCAGATGAACTCCACATCGACATCCGCCTTTGATATTACAGTGGGAAATTCATTTACCTCAAAGGGCAATCTTTCGCTTAGGAACAACTCGAAAATAACGTCAGCCTCATCCGATGACTATAATGTAACAGTAGTTAGCTACGCAAGCTGCATAATCAGAAATTCCACTGTTGAAGCAGGCGAAATCTTTCAATGGGAATTCAATTCCGCGGGCTCGGTCACCGACAGTATATTTGATGACTTTTCATGGGTCAGATTCTACGGTAATGTCGATATAATCGCAAGAAACACTATAAGCAATATTGGAACTTTTTACATCATACGCTCTCCAATCGTTGAAAACAACACAATATTTGATTGCGGAACATTCCAAACCGCAGGAGGCTTTACAACAAAGCCGTTTATTGCAAATAACACCTTCACCAATTTGAATTATGTTCTGCTATCTTACGGTTCCGAGCCTACCCTGTATAACAACACTGTCTCTTCAGGAAATACCTTTGGGATTTATATACTTCAATCAAACCCAATAATCGACAAGGCCACATTGACAGATAATGACCCCGCATTCTATGTCAGAGGCGGTTCAATGCCTGTAATTTCAAATTCCACCATCACCGGAATCGGAACACATTTCCGTTTATATGATGACGCTCATCCTGTTGCCATCAACACCACATTCGACCATGGCAGCGTGGACTTTGATGATGCAACCTGCTCCCTTACAATCAAATGGTTCATGCACGTGTATGTCGAGGATATTGTGGGTGATCCAGTTGCAGGTGCAGCAGTTGATGTGATTAATGTCACAAATGGTGCACTTCAAACCGGTCTTACAGATTCGAATGGGTTTGCGAGATGGTTCTTATGCGTAGAAGAAGTCATGTATTCCTCATTTACAGTTTCACATACACCACATAATGTAAGTGCTACAAAAGGCGGGATGACTGGCTATGCAAATCCCGAGCCTATTATGGATGTGAGCAAGGTGGTTGTTATAATCCTTGATATCGACTTTCTGCCTCTTCCTCCTACAGATCTCTCCATAGAGATTTTTGGAGGGGACATCGTTCTTGAATGGGGGCCTTCAACCTCATCCGACCTTTCACATTACCTGATTTACAGGTCAGATTTACCTCAGAACATCAATTATTCTACCCCTTGGATTGACACATCCGTTGACTGGGATAACGGTAATATACCCAAGCGCACCACCTGGAACCATACCGGCGCAGCCTCCATGGGTGTTAATTTATTCTATGTGGTAAGAGCAATTGACAGTGCGAGTCAAAATGATAGTAATACATTTTCAGTAGGCATCTATTATATTCAACTTTCCAAAGACTGGAACATGATTTCTGTACCTCTTGTTCAAGAGGATACAAGCCTTTCAACTGTGCTTTCTCCTATTGTTGGAGATTACAATATCGTGCAGTATTTCAATTCAACCCAAAATAAATGGATAAACACATCCTCAGGCCTTTCCAATGTTGACCGCACCATGGCACTTTGGATTCACATGAAAACTCCGGCTGATCTGGTTGTGATAGGCAAGGTACCCCAGAGCACGTTCATCCAATTAACAACCTCAGGTGATGGATGGAACTTTATCGGGTATCCGTGTTTCAGGGACAGAAACCCCGCAGATGTTTTATCCTCCATTGTCGGGTCCTACGATGCAGTGCAGGTATATGAAAATCAGGATTCAAACGACTCCTGGAAGCACTACAACATCAACAAACCGGTTCCACTCAATGATCTGGAATATATGAAACCCGGATTCGGTTACTGGGTCCATGTCACAGCCCCTTGCACTTTAACAATTGACTATTGATTTACCTAAAAGGGGCCCTATCGCCATAAACCTTAAGAACCGCATTTTGTATAATAACATACAAGGCGTTTGGAAATGAAGATGAACAGGTATCTGATAATGGCCCTTCTTCTGGCAATATGCGGAATAGCCCTGATGGGATACAGTGTCTCATCCGGGGAGAGCAGTGCGGGTGTGTTTTTCATAATCCCTATTTTCTACGGCTCCGGAATCTCGGCCTTCCTTGGAGTCTTGTGCATCATGGCTGCGATATTTTTGGGCTTTGTGGGATTTGCAGCGTCAGCAGTAGGTGATGAGGGTTATGAACCTTCCAGAGAACCGCAAGGGTCTTCACAAGGTAGAGCTGCACCAAAGAAAACAATCAAGGGTGGAGGGGTAGTCATGATAGGCCCGATACCGATTATATTCGGGTCGGATTCCAAATCTGCTAAAGTAGTTGCAATACTTGCGATAATTCTTATGATCATAATGATGGTTTTCATGTTCATGTTCTTTTTGAGATGAGCAGGTGAGTTTTATAAGGAGTATGGACTCAATAATTCTTCCCTTCATCAAAATAATCTGATGTTTTACAAAGGAACTTCCCAAGTCACCTCAGCCGTGGCATGAATCCAATCTCCCCTTTCCAGTTCGAAATAATCAGATGCAGATAGCTCTTCCCATTCCTGGGTAGAGGCATTGTAGGTCCATATCGCATCCACTTCCTGATCGAAAGTGAGGTTGTTCAGCCCCTCTGTTCTGTTGTAGCTTGTGAGGGAAGGGTAACCTACCATGTTCCATCCAGGGTATAAGGTGATGGTCTGGTTTTGGGTTGGCTGGGTCCCGTTATAGAGGAAAATCATGTCCCCCGGTTGGGTGATATGAATCCAGAAGCCCATGGTTTCATTTAAGTGCAATAGGTCATTTCCAAAAGGCTTTCCCACTACGTAATTCTTCCAGGGGTCGTTAACATCAAGAGTATCATACCATTGAACTACATCGTAATAACCATCGATCATCTCAAGGACTTTGGTCAGATTTTGATTCTCTTGTATTAAAGGAATTGATATAAAGTTCCAACCCTGCCTTAAAAAAGTGAAATTTTCGAGAGGTTCGAAGGTGTAGGGTTCCATAAGAGGGTAGTTATCTACCGAATCAATATCTATAGTATAATTGGTATCGCCAATCCCATCATCACCTGGCTGATTTTGGTTTGGTCCTTTAAAAAGATCTACCCCGATATAATCTGACCAGTAGTTGCCTCCCAGAGGATAGCCATTGCCCCAGTTGTTTACGGAATCGTCACTGGCCTGATTTGTATTGTTGATGACGTTGTTGTGGTAAATGGTGTTATTGTTGGACAGGGTAATAACGATTCCGAACTCGTTGTTTGCCACCAAATTTTCGGAAATTAGATTATAGTCATTATTTGACTGGTCAAGAAATATCCCATAGTCATTGCCAGACACATTATTATTTGTTATGTTACTGTTATACACATCTTCCCAGAAATATATGCCGTATTCATTGTTGAAAGCATGGTTGTTAGTTATTGTAAATTGTGAACATTCCCATATAAATATTGCATAGGAATTGTTCCAGAAAATATTGTCGATGATGATGTTGTTTGACGATCCATCATGCCAAAAAGCATATGAATTATTAAAAAAACTATTGTTTGCGATAATATTGTAATCCGAGGATGACCAGAGATTTATACCTTCATCGGTGCAGTTTGCCACTGTATTATTTGTGATATTACTGTAAATTAAATTGGAAATGTCCATGGCACGCCATTGAGCAGAAACATAATTGTTAATTATATTCAAGCCAATTATATTGAAGCCCCATAGACCGTAATATTGAGAAATTACATTGTTATTTATAATATTGATGTAATTACAATTTTGAATATCTATTCCGTACTCATTGTTTAAAAAAGTGTTATTAATAATATCGTTATGATCTGAACCAAAAGATACAATACCTTCCAAACTGTTTGCAAAGTAGTTGTTTTCTATACTTGTGTTTTCGGATTTATCAAGAAGGATTCCTTCATAACTGTTATTTATAAAAATATTGCCTGTTATGATAGTGTAATTTGAATATTCTAGATAGATGCCTGAATAACCATTAAAATAAAATGTATTTGTGATTATTTTATTATTTGATGAAGCTTCAGCCCAAATACCATCATCACAATACGAAATATTGTTATCGATACAACTATTATTTGATGATGAAAGAAGAATACCATTGCTGCCATTTATGATTGTAAAACCACTCACATTCACCCAATTTGCTGTTATTCTAACAACATTCAAGCCTCCTCCACCATCAATTGTAGTATTGTCTTTACTTATGCCGGTTAAATTAATCGTCTTATTCACAACCACATTCTCAAAATATGTCCCATTGTAGACGAAAACGGTATCCCCGGCACTTGCATTATCTACTGCCGATTGAATAGTCTTCTTATGCGTAGGGTCCTCAACTGCATAATCATCATCAACATAGATTGTTGGCGCCGAAACAGGAATAGGTATCTCTACTATCATTATGACTAGGCTGGACATCATCGCTAAACTTACCCAGAATACGGCTACCTTCCTTTTCATCAAATAAAGTTATGTATAAAGTAGGATAAAAGGGTTTTTATCGAGTAATTAAATAAATTCAAAGAAACCTACTTAAAGGGCCAAAGCCATTGGGAAATCCAGACGAAAAGGGGTTGAGAGTGTGTTGAACAAGGTTTTAGTTGCCAACAGAGGCGAAATCGCAGTAAGGATCATGAGGGCGTGCAGGGAATTAGACATTAGCACGGTTGCAATTTATTCTGAAGCAGACAAGGATGCATTGTTCGCAAAATACGCAGATGAAAGTTTTCTAATCGGACCTCCACCGCCTCTACAAAGCTATCTTAAAATGGATGCTATAATCGATGTGGCACTCAAGACCAATGCAGAGGCCATACATCCGGGTTACGGCTTTCTTGCCGAAAACGACAAATTCTCTGATCTGGTTGAAAAAAACGGCTTGGCCTTCATCGGACCAACAGGTCAGAACATTCGTGAGATGGGAGACAAGATATTCTCTAAAAAGACAATGAAGTCATCTGGTGTGCCAGTGATTCCGGGAACAGAGGAAGGAATCTCGGATGTGGAGAAAGCCAAAAATGTTGCCTCAGAAATAGGCTATCCAGTCATTCTAAAAGCATCGGGAGGCGGAGGCGGGATTGGTATGAAGATAGTGGATTCGGAAGAGGCTCTTACAGATGCAATCGAATCAACAAAAAGAGTGGCACAATCAGCTTTTGGCAACGACTCAGTGCTACTTGAAAAGTACCTGGACGAACCCCGTCATGTTGAGTTCCAGATTATCGCAGACAACCACGGTAATGTGATACATGTAAGAGAAAGGGAGTGCTCGGTTCAAAGAAGACACCAAAAATTAATCGAGGAAACACCCTCCCCTGTGATGACCGAAGAGCTACGAGAGAAAATGGGGGCAGCTGCAATTGCTGCTGCAAAGGCAGTTTCCTACAGAAATGCAGGAACTGTGGAGTTCATGTACTCCAAAGGCGATTTTTACTTTTTAGAAATGAACACCAGGCTTCAGGTGGAGCACCCTATTACTGAGATGATAACAGGCATTGATTTGGCTAAAGAGCAGCTCAGGGTTGCATCCGGACTTAAACTGCAGTACGAGCAGAAGGATGTAAAAGCAAACGGATGGGCAATCGAGTGCAGGATTTGCGCAGAAGATCCTGGTAACAACTTCTTCCCGTCACCTGGAAAGATAGAGAGCTATACTGAGCCCACAGGACCCGGAATCAGGGTGGACAGCGGTGTTTACGCGGGTTATGATGTCCCACCCTATTACGATTCCCTACTTTCAAAGTTGATTGTCTGGGGTAGGGATAGGGAAGAGGCAATAGCAAGAATGAAAAGAGCCTTGTGGGAATACAAAATTAAGGGAATCAAAACAAATATTCCGTTTCACGAGGTTGTCCTGAATAATGAGTACTTCGTAAAAGGGGATTACACAACACACTTTATCCAGGAGCGCAACATTCTAAATGATGTCAAGAAGTACCTGGAAAGCAAATAATTGTATACTTAAGATTTTCTAAAGATGAGGCTTTATGCCAATTCGATTTCTATATCGTGCGCTCCACCGTCATCATCAACAATAGTGAGTACCAATGTACCAGGACCCTCATACAACAAAGTAGCTGTGTTTATGATATCCCTAGGATTTATCTCGGGTGAAGGATACGGGTCCGGGTTTGGTGGATTGTTAAGACATATAATTTGAACCGTCTGGGAGCCATAATAATAGGTCAGGATTTCATCATCACTTCCAGGGTCTGTTATATGGGAGGTTACCTTAATTGAATGCCCCATTAAATTACTTTTCAATTCCACTTCCCAGGGATCAATATGGTTCCAGTGATCACTTCCCCAATCAGACTGCCTAACATTGAAAGTATGATGCAATCTTTCAGTTGAGCCATCTTCAAAAGTCATGTCAATCCATACCGGATTTCCTCCCCAGACATTGCCGTTTACTCTGGGATCATTTGGAAGATAATCAACTAGAGCAGTGTAGCTTTTGGTCATGTCCAATCTGACATTGGAAATTGTAGCTTTTTGTTCATCAGGATTACCCGGATATCTGGTAACGCTGGCTGTCCAAATCTCTGAGCCATCTTCAAAGAGGTGAATAGTAACAGAATGATATTTCTCACCTGCAATGCGGAGGCTGAAGTTCACATACATGAATACTTCAATACTTTCCACTGTCGGAGCAACATTGTTGACCTCAACTTCAACTGTGGAAATGGTTTCTCCATTATCATCATCTAAAGCAGTGATGGTCACAGTAAATATGCCATTGTCACCATAGGTATGTGACTGTGATTCGGTAACTGACATTGGGTTGATCTCAGGGCTCGGGTACGGGTCTGGGCTTATCCCGTCATTGAAGTGTATTGTAGTAATTGTGGATGAGAAACCGTCACCCCAATCCCATGTTATGGTTAGATCATCGCTTCCCGGGTCAGTGAATATTGCAGTCAAAGTGATTGGTGAGTTCTCATCAACAAAAGAAGGCTCATCTGGTTCTATTGAAGGAAGGACGTTATTCACTGTCACAGTTGTTGTTTCGGCTGTCATACCATCATCGTCATCTTCTACAGTAAGAGTTACTGTAAATACTCCGTCGTCGCCATATGTATGGGAAACAACATCCTCTACCGAAAACGGGAAAGTTCCGCCTGGACTTTGCTCAGGATCAGGGTTTGTACCATCGTTGTAATAGATAGTAACTGTATCAGAAGTTCCGTCTCCCCAGTCCCAGGTAAATGTGAGGTCATCCGAACCTGAATCAGTTGCCATTCCTGATATTGTAACAGGAGAGTTCTCATCAACTGGATTTGGGTCATCAAGTACG
Source organism: uncultured Thermoplasmata archaeon (assembly GCA_965372465.1). Taxonomy (GTDB): domain Archaea; phylum Thermoplasmatota; class Thermoplasmata. The sequence goes on from CBDVCK010000004.1 coordinate 35,351, forward strand.
ATTAATGGGGCGACATTGGTAATTTCCACTGTAGTGGAATAAGTTGTTACACCCTGGTCATCATCTTCGATTGTGAGGGTTACAGAGAATTCTCCATTGTCACCATAGGTATGGGAAACAGAATCAGAGGCTGAAAAAGGAAATATACCCTGGGGACTAGGATCAGGATCAGGGCTTATTCCATCATTGTAATGAACATTCGTGAGGGTGGGACCAAGCTCGAATTTCCATGTGAAAGTCAAATCGTCGCTGCCCTGATCTTCGGCTGAAGCCACGAATGCCATAGATGAGCCCTCGTCAATATTTGCAGGAATGTTGATATTGGTAATAGATGGAGCAAGGTTGTTTACAGTTACTGTACTTGTGGTGGTAGATTCTCCGCCATCGTCATCAGTTACAGTTAGAATTATTATATACTCGTAGTCATCTCCGTAGATATGCGTCACCACGTCTGATGTTTGGAAGGGATAGGTTCCTGATGGGCTTTTAACCTCGTTTGTAATAGGTTCGTAAAATGGTTCGGGATCAACTCCATCATTGTAATATGAGTTTTCGATTATGGGTCCGTATTCGAGTTCCCAGGAATATGTCAAGTCATCACTGCCGGGATCAGTCGCCTCGGCTTCAAAAGTAACCTGTGATCCCTCATCATCTGGATATGTAACCATTAATGTGATTGCGGGAGCGACATTGTTTACAGTAACCGTTGTTTCATATGATGCTTCACTGCCATCGTCATCGGTAACAGTCAGAGTTATTGTGTACTCACCATCATCTCCATAGGTATGACTCACTGAATCCGCAGTCGAGAATGGGTAGGTCCCTAATGGGGTTTTAATCTCGTTTGTTGAGGGATTATATACGGGTTCCGCGCTTACTCCATCGTTGTAAAAAGTAGTGGTCGCAGAGGAGGTTCCATCTCCCCATTCCCAAGTGAACATTAAGTCATCGCTTCCGAGATCGGTTACCATTCCCTGGATATTCAATTGTGAACCCTCATTAACAGAATAAGGTCCGAATGCACTAATTGTTGGATTTAGATTATTCACAGTAATATCACATGAATCTGTATCAGACTCACCACCATCATCGGTAACTCTTAATGTCGCGGTATAAACCCCATCATCACCATAAACATGTTCAGTTATTCCATCGAAAGTTCCATCCGGTGCATTGCTCGATGTCTCTAAATAATCATAAATCCCATCGCTTGTAAAATCCCATTCGTAAGTTTCTATTGTACCATCAGGGTCGTATGAGGCTGAGGCATCGAACTGGATAGTGTCCCCTTCGTTCACGGTCTGGTCGGGGCCTGCATCTGCAATTGGTGGTTGGTTTGGTTCAGGTGGATTGAAATTGTTGATATAGATAACATTTTGTTGTGAATTACGATTAGGTGCTGCTAAATCCAAATCCCCGTCATTATCTAAATCACCAAACGCAATCCATAATGTATTTCTCGAATCTGCGGAGCTCCAAGATGGCGTTATCTCCAAAGTGCCGAAGTAGTTCATATATAATGTATTTGCACCCGCGTGATTGCCTGCAGCCAGATCTAAATACCCGTCATTGTCCACATCCCCCCACGCAATACCGAATGTCAACGCGGCATCGGACGAACTCCAGGAAGGAGCCGACTCTAACATTCCATTGATATTGTAATAGACATCATTCGAAGTCGGGACATTGTTGATATCCCAGACGTTTGCTGCAGCCAAATCAAGGTCGCCGTCATTATCCACATCGCCCCATTCTAAACCTCCGGTATAATCATCATCCGAAGATTGCCATGACGGGTTTGTTTCCAAAACTCCGGCGAGATTCAAATATACAACATTCTCTTTCCAGGCATTTGCCACTGCCAAATCAAGATACCCATCGTTATTCATATCCCCCCAGGTCACGCCATAAGCCTTTGAATTGCCTGCAGAATTCCATGAGGCCGTGGTTTCTATGGTGCTTGATCCACCACTCTCGATAAAGTGATTCTTGTATATTTTGTCCTGCTGGTCTGAATTCCCCACTGCCAAATCAATGTCACCGTCATTATCCACATCGCCAAATTCCAGACCCCGGCTTGCGGACTTATCGTCTGAAATCCATGAGGGCGATGTTTCCAAGAGCACAGTTCCACCGGTTTCAATATATTGATTGAAATATAGAACGTTATTTTGCCAGGGAAGTCCGAAATTTGCAGCAGCCAAATCCAGGTCCCCGTCATTATCCACATCGCCCCAGGCTACTTCATATGTATCCCTGCTGTCTGATGAAGTCCAGGCAGGTGTTGTTTGCATGACTCCATTGATATTTAAATATACATCATTTTGTCCATCATTAGCATAAGCAAGGTCAAGATAGCCGTCATTATTTACATCACCCCAAGCAGCACAATATGAATAATCTGTATCCGAAGATACCCATGCGGGAATTGGATCCAAGGTAGCTGAACCGGCTACATTGACGGTCGAAACAATAGATATCAGATTGAGAGCAATAATTGTAAAAGATAAGATAGAAATAATGGTCTTCTTTGATTTCAATAATCTCACCCCTCCCATGTCTTGATGGTAATTATGGTGTTCTGTATATTTATATCTTGTGGTATAATGAAATTGCCTGGGAAGCAATCCCACCATCATCATCGGTAACGGTCATAGATATCGTCCCTGGTCCTTCGTAAATTAAGGTTGTCGTATCGTATATGTCCACTGGTTTTACTTCTGGACTTGGATAGGGATCAGGATCTGGTGGATTATTAAGATATATCACAGTAACCATTTGGGAACCATATTTGTAAGTGAGAGTTTCATCGTCACTTCCCGGATCTGTGATATGGGATGTGACATTAAATGAAAGTCCAATGAAATGAGCATTCAAATCCACCTCCCAAGGGTCCACATGATTCCAATGGACGCTGCCTCTTTTCTTAGATTGCTGGACATTAAAAGTATGGTGTATCTTGTTCATACTACCATTCTCGGACTTTATATAGATCCAAACCGGATTACCTCCTATATTTGGTGGGTCTTCCGGAGTGTAAGTCACAATTGCAGAATAAGATTTTGAAAAGTCGATGCTGATGGGAATCCAGGTCATCTATTCATTTGGAGAGCCTGGCAGTCTTTCGATGGAGACGGAGCCTATGCTACTCCATTATTCGAAAATTCCATACCGCCGATAAATAGTTTGGTTTGGGAACCGGGATATCTATGAGTTTTAAGGTATTTAACAATTTTAAAAGATTCCTTCTAAAAATTATTAATTGGCTATATATTATCATCCCGAGGTGGCGGAGGAGGAGGAAATTCTCCTTCTATTTTTTGTTTGTCTTCTATGATGTTTTGTCTTTCAGCTTCTTTGCGTTTTCTAAAAACGACTGTCAAAATAATATTTACAACTAAAAGAATTAGAACAAATAGCATTAGCACCTCGAGGATTGTTACCTTATCTTCGATTTCCTCTTCTTTAGATTTTGAATCCTCCAAATCATCCTCAAGTGTCAATAATAATTGGTTCAATGCACTGAGGTCATTTAAGATTGAATCTAATTTGGCTAAATCGTTCAGGGTGGTATTGATTGCGTCCAACTTTTGGCCTGTTTCAGTTTCAAATGTGTCGATATCATTTACTACATCCAGGATGTCATTTGCAATGGATTGATTGTGGGTTGTTAGGTTCTGAGCAAGATTTATCAATTTGGTTTTTAAATCATAGATTTTCTCTTCTTCGATTTGACCGTTTAAAAGATCCCCAAGTAAAGTAATGATGTCGGTATGGTTTTCACCTGAATTATCATCATGCAATTGAAGAGAAGCCAATATATCGGCAATGTCTGTTCTCAGAGTATTATAATAATTGGTCATGTAGGTATCAAGGTCATCCAGTTGATTGTGCAGGGTTTCATTTGCCCTAGTTAGATTTGTCTCGACTGCTCCAAGAATTATATCCAACCACAAATTTAATGCACTGTCATTGAGGCTCATATCATCCAGTTTATTTCTGATATCATCGATTTTAATTGGAACGGTCTGGTTCAGGAAGTTTAAGGTATTCTGCAAATCTGCAAGACTAATATTCATATCATCCAAATCAAGCTGGATATCGATAACCCTGCTTTGAATATCATTAAGGAGATCATTCATATTGTCAATTGTGACTTCTATATCATTTAAAGGATTGAAGGGATACGGATCAGATATATCTAGCACACCATCATTATCATCATC
>CBDVCK010000005.1:0-38544 GCA_965372465.1 uncultured Thermoplasmata archaeon
CATGACCTTTCTCTCATCATATTCCTCGGCCTCTCTTTCTTCAATTGAAATCGCATCCACAGGACAGTGACCTATACAGGCCCCCAGTCCGTCACAGAACAGATCAGAAATAATCCTTGCCTTGTCATCTATAATTTGCAGTGCTCCCTCGGGGCAGTTAGGGATACAGTCCCCGCACCCGGTACATTCATCTTCATCAATCTTAATTATCTGTCTTTTCACCATGCATCTCACTCCATCTTTGACATAATTTCTTTACCTTCTCAAAATATTCCTTTACTTCTAATTCCTCTTCTTCTGACACAATATTTTTCTTCTTTTTACCTTTGGTTTTCATATATCTGTTATATGCCTCTTCACCCACACATTCCTTGCCAAAATCGCACCATTCGATACACGTTGGAACACCATCCCTCAGAACCTCGGTTCCGCAATTTTCACACTTGCGGGAATACTCATTGGTCCATATCTCGACCTCGGAACTGCATTTGGAGCAATTGAAGAGCTCGGGAATCGGCTCTTTTATACGTGTTGCACCGGGACAAGAGTGGGTTGTCATTTTATTGCTCATCTCCTTTTGTATCGCTTTATTTTTTATTACCTTTTGGGAGGCTATTGAACTGGGTTTTTACAGCAATATACGGTATATAGCCTATAATATATAAATATTAGTATAATAATTGATGGATTGAGTTACATAATAGCCTATAATATATAGCTAAACACCCAATACTCTATTGATTTTGTGTTATATGCAGCTAATTCTCTGTAATCAATATCTGGGGAAACAATCAGAGAAGATGTTCATCCAGCAAGGTGAGGAGATTCTTTACCTCTAGCTCGGCACCTATCAGATCCCGTCCGAAATTTAAAGAACGCTCGCAGAACGGGCATGCACTGACTATTACAGATACACCCAGGGCTTGAGCTTCCTTTACAATGAGGGAGGACATGGAATCCGCAAGGTCTTTATTTAGGGCTCTAAGCCCTCCGCCTGAACCGCAGCAAAGTGCATTTTCACCGGTATTGGAAAGTTCCTTGAATTTGAGGTTAGGTATGCTCTTTAGTATTCTTCTGGGCTCCTCAATCACTCCAAGACCTTTTGCAAGATGGCATGAATCATGGTAGGTGACAGTAATGGGCTTATCGTTTTCGATTTTCATTTTATCAAGGTTCTGAGACAGAAACTGGGTTATGTGTAATGGTTTTAAATTCAATTCGTATTTTTTATTGAATACCTGAGTACAGCCTGGACAGGGGGACACCAATTGAGTACCATTTTCTGTTTTACTTTTAATTATAGGCTCCATCTTTGATCTGTTTTCCTCGGCGTACTCCGTGAGTCCGATTCCCCAAAGTGTTGATGCGCAGCAGGAGTTGAAATTTTCATCTTTGTCTATGACATCGTAGTTGATATTCATTTTTTCGAGGATGGATTGTAAAGATTTCATTGTGTCATCAAAGTAGTACCTTGTGGTGCAGCCGTACCAGAGCTCCACCTGATTCCCATTATTTTTTGATGCTGTCATCTCAATCACCTCTTCCGTAGGGATTACCTTTGTTCTTCACGTTCTCGCCGATAGTCATGTGTTTTTTTGGTGCAAGGCCTTGGACAACTGCATCTTCTCTTATCTTCAAAAGAAAATCCGGAAGAGGAAGGGATAGGGGACATGCCTTTTCGCATGCTCCACACAAGGAACAGTTGTACAATCCCTGCTCAACAGTTTTTGCTAGCCCTCCTGAGAATCGAAGGGAAACAAGCTCTCTTGGGGTACGATACTCCCCTTTTTGCATAAGAAGTGACCTGGGGCATACCGAACCGCATGCTCTACAGTTTATGCACTGAAGAAATTCCGAGAACTCGCCGCCCATTATGCCAGATCTACCATTATCCAGAATTATCACTTGGATGTTTTTCTCGGATGACGAAGATTGGGAAAACTTCTCAGCAAGCTCATCGATGTGAACCTTGTGCATCTCGGTATCGTACGAAAGTATCCCTAGAAGAAGGCTCCGAAGACCAAAAAATCCCGAAGCTCTGGAAATGAATCTGGCCTGTTCAGAGTCCGATACGATCTTCTCCAGGCTTACAACCAAGATGGTTTCTTTGGATTGAGAAATCAAACTCGATATGTTATTGAAATGCTGGACAAAGAAGAAATTTCCATCCGAAGATGAAACAACATTGGCACCAATTACGGAAGCAAAATCAAGGGGGTTTTTGTATTTGATCTTGGAGATATCAAAGGACTTCCAAAGATGATCATCCGATATTTTGGGAACCTCCCAGTATTCCAGATGCTGTGTATCCTCAATTTCCTTTGAACTGGCATGGTATGTGTCAAATATCTCAATACTTTCAGGGATTTCAGATATTATTTCTTTTACTACTGAGGAATTATTGATGCAGATACTGCTCAAATTTGATCTATCTGATATCTCCTGAATATGCGCTGCGGCATCCGAGGCAGTGTTTGCATAGAATGTAAAAATTCCCCTATTCTCCAAGAGATCGGTCAAATTCTTTATATTGGCCTTTAGGTTTTTTATGGCTTTCTCTCGAATAGATTTCAGCTGTTTTTTAATATCATCGGTCACAATCTGTTGATAACTTTCATCATCCGTTTTCCTCAGCTTCGAGCTTATAAAATGTTCCCTTGCAAGATTTGCAGAGGGCTCCAGAAAGTGAATTGGTATCTGGACCTGCGCTTGCGAAGATGACGGGATATTCTGGCTCAAATTCAATTCCTCCTTATTTAATCGGTCCTTTCACGAAAGTACCGCATGGACTCGACAATTTGCTCGACATGCTCTTGTTTGATTGCCTCTGAATACTCTTCTTCATCTAAGTACTTTAGTATTTCCTCGGGGCAGCTTTGTACACATGCAGGAATCTGTTCTTCTTTTAGCCTGTCAATACACAGATCGCATTTTACCATCTTGCTGTTAGAATCCAGTGTGAGCGCTCCAAAGGGACAGGCCATCATGCATTCCCTGCAACCGATACAACTGTCTTGGTCCAAAATCACTGCATTGTATTCCTCATTCTTTGTTATGGCATCTGTTGGACATACCTTCATGCACGGAGCGTCCTCACACTGATGGCAGAATATAGGTACTGGAAAGATACCTTTTTCACTATCATATCCTGCCTCCACATAGATTCTTTCTTCAGGTTGGGGATCCTGACACATTGCATTTAAAATTGCCTCAGATGTGGGCTCCCTTGCCTCGCATGCAAGCTCGCACGTGCGGCATCCTGTGCAGGCATTGGGGTCTAATATTGCATAAATTTGTTTCATTTATTTAACCTCCATCAAACATATTTTATATCAGATACCAAGAGCTGCACGCTTTGACATGATATGTTCCTCGATTTTATCTGCTGCTATAACTGGATCGGATTCAACAAGGAACTTGCCTCCAGTTAGATTCTCAATATCTTCCGTTAGGGTCTTTGTCACAAGGGGACTTCCTGTTACAGGTGGTACCGTTCCAAGATGCGTGAGAAGACCAAATGCTACAGCAAAGATAGCATCTGCAACAGCCTTTTGTTCCAAGTATTCAGGTGCAGAGGCTGCAACCGGAAGCTGGCTTGGGTCCACTCCCAGTGCTGCGGCAAGTTCTGTTACCAGAACACCGATTCTTCCGATATCAACACATGAGCCAAAGTTCAATGTGGGAGGTATTCCCAGAGCTTTGCACACCTCGGAAAGTCCGGGTCCTGCTTCATCCGCAGATGCCGGGTCCATGAGGCCCTCTATTTGCGACGAACTTGAACAGCAGCCGGCATTGATTACGAGAATATCTCGTTTTATCAGCTCCTTTGTGAGACTGATATTTAATTTATCGTGCCCATGTCTTGTGTTTGTGCAACCAACTACTGCCACGGCTCCTTTTATCTTTCCACCTTTTATTGCATCCAAAAGTGGATCCAAGGTTCCTCCTAGAGCGCCTCTTAGGGATTCCACACCAAAGCCTGAAACAACTTTTTGCTTGTTTTTTGGAATATGGATATCCTCGCCCCGCGTCTTGTAGGACTCGATTGCCATTTTCACAAGGTCCCTTGCCTGCTCCCCAGCCTTTGTGGGATCATAATCCATCTTTTCAACACCTTCCATTCGTGCTACCTTGTCAACTGAAATCAACTTTGTATGAAAATTATCTGCCGTGACTTTAAGGCCAGGAGTTGAGCAGTTTTTATCAAGCATCATGAGATCAACTGCCCCTGTTGCCAAAAGATATTCCTGGTTCAGCCAGTTCCCGGTTTGTCCTCCAAAGGATTCGGCACCTTCAGTTGTTCCAAGGCGCTGCATAAGCTCCTGACCGCTGCACATGGAGCCATAGATCTTGATACCTTTTGCTCCTGCATCCTTTGCCATCTTTACCAGTTTTTTATCCTGTGCTACCCCCATGACGGCGGTTCCAACAAGCGGTATGTGCCCGTGGGAAACGATATTGACATAATCCTGATCAATTATACCCACATCGGCCTCGCTTGTGATTATTTGGGGAGTGCCGAGGAGAATATCCTGAAGCGTGATTGTACTTACAAGGCCAGAATATCCAGTTGCAATTGACAATCGAAGGGAGGTAAGTAAAAGATCAATAGGATCAGTATCTATTGAGGTCATGGATTTTGTTAATGCCTCCACGATCTCGGAATGAATGCCCCCGGGAATCACACCTATTTTTTCCCATGCCTCGAGCCTTGTTTTCGGTGCAAACGTTTGAACAACTATCGAGGGGTCGTCCGTATCCTTGAAAAGATCTGCCTCAAGAACATCACATAATTTATTGACAAGTTCATTTGTGGGCAGTTTTATATCGAGTCCAACTGCAGATGCTATAGTTCTGAGCTTTTCCTCGTCTTTTATTGTGAACGGTCCTTCGCCCGAAGCCGCTGCTCTTAAGGTCTTTATTATCTTCTTAACATGATATGTGTATGCTGCAGCACCGTGTGCAGTCAATCTTAAAAGGTTTCGTGCAACGATTGTATCCCTGGTTGCACCACATATTCCCCTGTCCGCTTTTTTTGTTATTCTGCACGGACCGTGAGAGCACAGCTGACAGCATATGCCCTGCATTCCAAATCCGCATTGCGGTTGCTGTTTCTTATATCTATCCCAGACTGTCTCTATTCCTTTATCTTTTGTACGCTTGTATAACTCATTTGTTGAGTCATGTTGACTTATATTTTCCAATTCCATTTTTTAAACCTCCAGATGTTTTTTCTCACCTGTAAAAGTCCCAATGTATTTATAATATATAAACATTTTGACGATGCTTTATAGGTTTACTGGATTAGTTGACGATAATATAAAACTAATCGCTTATAATATATATCGAATATCCGGAAAGATTTAGAAAAAGGTAAAAGAGGGAGCAAGGGAAGGTATAGATATCTTTTGGATTCCCTCAAAATCCCCTCCGGGAGGCAGAGAGCAATTGAATTTCGGATGTTTTTCAACGCCATTGTTCTGCGAATGCATGATACTCTGAAAAAAGCTTATGAAGTTATATTATATATAATATTCTAAAATGTAATATAGAAATATGCGGAATAATTCCTATTTATTATCGGTAATTATTTATACATTGCATATTATTACAGCAATGAAACATGTAATATTTAGGAGAGGGATGAAAATGAAACTTGATAAGAAAGACAGAGTGATAATTTCAATGTTTGCAGAAGATCCGGATGTTTCTCAGGATGAGATTGCAAAAGAAATCAAACTCTCACAGCCTTCGGTTGCCATGAGAATCAAGAAACTTAAAGAAAACGGTGCTATTGAAACGCAGACCGGGATCAATCCATTGAAAATGGGATTGTATGTAGCAAAGGTGGATATTTCGTCCAACAATCCCTCGGAAATATTGAACATGTTCAAGAACTGCCCATATTTTGCGAACGGTTATTCCATCTCGGGCAAGAATAATTTGTGCCTGTTTTTTGTAAGCGAAAGCATCGCAACCTTGGAAGCCATTGTAAATGGACATATAAGACCGAACAAATCTGTAACTGAGGTGGATTTCAATATAGTGATTGCCGCACAGAAGAAATTTATTGTCCCCAGTATCCTTACACCGGAGATTGCTGAAACACCTCCTTGCGGAGTGCTCATACAATGCAATAATTGCTCTCAATTTAAGGATGAAAAATGCCTTGGCTGTCCAGCAACAGGTATTTACAAGGGGTGGTTCTACTAGAAAGTATTCCTATTACTCCCTTTCTATACAATCCACAGAATTGCACAGACCTTTATAAGCTGCCTTGTAACCCAGATCAAAGGCCATAAGATTCACATCCATAGCTTTTTTTGGGACTGATGCAACCACACTTTCTTTAAGAACATCCACTTCCAAAGGAAAAGCTGAAAGTGCAGATAATGCACCAATAAAAACCACATTCTCGGTTAGAGGATTTCCGGCTTTTTTTGCAATATCCAATGCAGCAATGGGAGCGATATTTTTGGTTACAATATTCAATTTTTCTTCTATTTCCTCAAACGTTAAAAAATCGTTTCGTTTTTCACGGGATAAGGTGGCAATCTCAATGGGAGGATGAATCACTCTTTCATTCAGTATGATTACTCCGTCATCCATTAGATATTCAATGTATCTTAAGGCTTCCGTTGCCTCCAAGGAAACAATGGCATCAGCCTCGCCGTAGGGTATCAAAGGTGAAAGAGTCTTTCCACCGATTCTCATGTGGATATAGAGTGTGCCTGAGCGCTGGGAAAGTCCGTGCAGCTCACCTGTCTTTGCCTCGATACCTGCTTTGGCACAGGCACGGCCTATTATGTTTGACAGCAAGACAATCCCTTGGCCTCCTACCCCGCAAATCACAAGGTCGAATTTGGATTCTTGGCTCACTGTTTCACCTCCTTTTTGGGTGGTTCCTCATCCTTGGGATGAATGGAATCAAAGGGACATAACTTTGCACACACACCGCAGCCATCACATATCTCAGGTAAGATTCGGGCAGCCCTGTCATCTGTATCAAAGGTAAATGACGGGCAGTAAAAGTCTCTTATGCAGGTATGCGGTTTTTTACAGATCCCCTTATCAACCTCATTTTGAATGATTGGAACTCCGGTCCTTCTCTTAATCCGATCTCCATGAAGTGCGCAGGATCTGCGGGAGATTATTACTGATGGACCCTTAAAGTCAAGGGCTTCTTTTATGATATTAACATTATTCTTTACATCATAAGAATCCATTATCACCACGTTCTCAACACCGATTCCCTTGCACACATTTTCGATTATTATTCTCTTTTTACCCTCTGGCATACCGCGGTCCTCGGGGGTTGCAGCATGGAACTGCTGACCGGTCATTGCTGTAACCTCGTTGTCCAGGACAAACAGTGTGATATTCAGGTTGTGATATACTGCATTGACTAGCCCTGGAAGTGCTGCGTGAAAGAACGTGGAGTCCCCAACAACACATAAAACATCATCCTCCAAAACCTGGGACATTCCTGCAGAGAGCCCCAGTGAGGAGCCCATGCACAAAAGGGACATGGTCATGTTAAGCGGTGGAAAGAAGGCCATGGAATAGCAGCCGATATCATTGTTGAACACCACATTCCTGCCCTTTGTCGCCTGCTTGATTGCCCAGAAACTTGCCCTGTGGGGACACCCTGCGCAGAAACACGGCATTCTCTCTGGTAATATGGCCTTAAGTTCATTGGCCCTTTTCAGGATTCCCTCATAATCTTTGGGGGATTTGATACCTAAAGCCGAGGCAATACCTGATACAACAATGGGCACGTTGTACTCGAAAGCCTCGCTGAAATTACCTGTATCCTTCCCCAGGATGGTAACATCGAGTTTGAAATCCTTGGCAATCCTTTTCGCATTGTGCTCCAGATAAGGCGATAACTCCTCCACAACTATCAACTTGGAAAGTCCTTTCATAAAATCAGCTATCTTCTTTTCGGGCAATGGGTAGGGGGTCCCGATCTTGAGAATTGCCGGGTTTATGTTGAGGATTTTACATGCATCCACTGAATAGCAGTATCCCACACCGGAGGTAAGAATTCCAACATCTCCCTCACCTTCTGATATCACATTGAAAGGAGAATCCTCAAAATCGCTTTGAATATTTTTTACCTTTTCAAGTAGTTTAAATTTGTTTTGCCTAGCTGTCTCACCCACTGTAAAGTAGTCCTTCCCAATCTCCGACCATTTGGCTTTCACAAAGGGTTTGCGCATTAGAGGTTGTGTTTCAACGATACCGCTTTGATGGTTCACCCTTGTAGTTGTCCTTATAACAACTATGCTCTGATGCTTTTCAGAAATTTCGAATGCAGTTTTCACCATCTCCATTGCTTCTGTGGGATTTGAGGGTTCAAGCATTGGGATGTAGGCATTGGGTCCGAAGAATCTGCCGTCCTCCTCGCTTTGAGAGGAATGGCAATGGGGATCATCTGCCACAATCATCACACATCCTGCATTTATCCCGGTGTAAGCCAGGGAAAAGAATGCATCTGAGGCCACGTTGAGGCCCACCGATTTCATGGCTGTCAAGGCCCGAAAACCTGACATGGAGGCTCCCGCAATAGTTTCCAAAGCTACTTTTTCGTTGGTAGCAGTGGTAAATTTATAATCAAACTGGTTACGGAGTGTAAAGAACGTATCAAGTATCTCGCTGGTTGGTGAACCGGGATAAAACGAAACGACCTTTACATCAGCTTCCAAGGCACCTCTTACCATGGCCTCGTTGCACATCATGAATGCCTTTGTAGATTCTTTATTTGTCAGGTATTCCTTTGCCATTTACCTTCCTCCATTGCGTAGAATCTCAAATACACCTGTCGATCAGTTGTAATTGTGTATTCAATACTCTTTCATATTTAACGCAATAAATTAACCCTCTAATATGGGGGCATAACCGTACCAAACACCCTCATCTTTCAGGGTGCGGAGATTCTCCTTTAAAAGGGCAAGATGCTCTTTTTCCCATTTCGAAAGATCCGTAAACAACTTGGCAATATCTGGCTCAGGGGTCTTATTGGAGTTTTTCCTGTAGAAATCAATTGATCTTGCCTCAACCTCCATACCCAACTTCATGGCTTCGATTGCATCCACAACTTCGAGTTTATCCATTTTCATCAGATTTTTAAATATTTTCTGGACGCCCTCATCCATGAAGATGCCGGCCATAAGGGTGTCAATTTCAATTTTCCTTGCTTGGGCACCGTATTTACTGAGAAGGACTGTAAGATATTCCCTGTGCTCATTTTCCGCACTGGCAAGGTAGCCAAGCAACGCGGCACCTTCTCTATCCTCCACAGCATCCTTAAGTTTGTTGTAGTAATCCAGCCCAAATACCTCTATCTCAATTGCCCTTTGAAGTATCTCTTTGCTTTCTTCCTCCATTATATCACGTCCAAGTTTTACCCACATTTGTCTTGCACACAATAGTGGGCTTGTGGAAATATATTTTTATTAGTGGCCTTCGGTGAGGAAATACTCGTCGTACTCGATTTCCAGTCGCAGCTTGTGCTTTGCCTCCTCCTGAGCAAGACAACGCAATGTTTCCTTCAAATTTTCGTCATCTGTCATTTGGGATAGATCATTATACAACTTATAAGCGGCTTTTTCTTTTTTCATGGCTAGAATCAAGGCATCTTGGTAGTCCATCTCTGGGTCAGGCTTGATATCAATTAGATAATCGCTAATTTTAAGATCCTGAATTCTCTCCACAGGACAAGTGAAGATGTTATCCCTCTTAATTGCCAATAAATTTTCCAGATGTCCTTGCTCCTCACCAGCGAAATCCTCGAACACTTTCTTCATGGCAGCTCTATCCATCTTACCTGCCAAGTCCAGGTAGAATTTGTTGGCCTCTTCTTCCTTCTCTATTGCAAAGTCCAAAAGCGCATCCACAGATTCGAAATTTTCCATTACTTCACTCTCCTTTCTAATTACTACCAATTTTCTCCGAGCAATTCGAAATGTTCCTGTTTATGTTTGCATGCAGGACATATCTCAGGTGCCTCAGGGCCTTCGTGAAGATAACCGCAGTTTCTGCATCGCCAAACCACTGCGCTGTCCTTTTTGAATACCTTACCGGATTCTACGTTTGCCAAAAGGCCGTTGTACCTTTTTTCATGCTGCTTCTCGGCTACAGAAATAGCCTTGAACGCCGCAGCAACCTCGGGAAATCCCTCTTCTTCCGCCTTGGCTGCGAATCCCGAATAAAGTTTCGTCCATTCGAAATTCTCGCCCTCTGCGGCTGCTTTAAGGTTAGCAGCTGTTGTTCCAATAACACCAGCGGGATATGCAGCCTCTATTTGCACATCTCCACCCTCAAGGAATTTAAAAAACCTCTTGGCATGCTCCTTTTCCTGATTTGCGGTTTCCTCGAAGACATATGCAACCTGCACGTACCCGTCCTTCTTTGCCTGGCTTGCAAAATAAGTGTACCTATTCCTTGCCTGGGATTCTCCTGCAAATGCCTTCAACAAATTCTTTTCAGTCTCTGTCCCTTTCAAACTTGCCATATTTTTACCTCCATAAACTCACTTTGTTGGTGCCCAATAGCATCTTTTCGGGGAGGACACCTTCCCTTTTTCCTTAAGCCCCTTAATGGCCTTGGAAACTTCTTTACTTTCAATACCTGTCATCTTTGTTACATCGCCTGGCCTTACAGGTTTTCCAGCTTTTTTCATTGCGGTCAGTACTTTTTGTTCTACATTTGCCATTTACATCACCTCTTCAATTTTAATACCTACGCTTTCTTATAGTAAATCAAGCTCCCTGATCTTTTTTAGCACATCTTCTGCATGTCCATTTACATCAACCTTCTCCCAAATATATCGAATTACACCTGTTTTATCCACCAAAAAGGTTGTTCTTTTTGCGGTTATTCCTCCAATACCTTTAACTCCACAGGCGCTACAAAGAATATTCCCCTTATCACTTAGTAAAGGGAAGTTCAGGTCGTATTTTTCAGCAAATTTCTTATGAGATTTTGCACTGTCCGTACTTATTCCCAATATCCGAGTGTCCAACTCATCAAAATCCTTTTTGTAATCCCTGAAATCCTTTGCCTCCCTTGTACATCCTGGAGTATTGTCCTTGGGATAGAAGTATACCACTGCGTTCTTTCCTCTGAATTCTGTTCCAGATATTTCTCCTTCGAATGTGTCCCCTTTTATCTCTGGAAATTTCTCCCCTACATTCAATTTTACCATCTAATTCCCTCCTTTCTCAAAGGTAGTTCATTCAATCTTTCCCTAAAGGTGGTAATTGCCAGCGTCCATGTTCCTGCAAACTTTTAAGGTTGTTTGTGAGAATCACTATATGATCCCTTTCGAAATCCGCTAATCTCCTGAATAATTCCCTTGTTCCATCATCACCATATTCCATGTTCTTTTGATAGAAATCCACTGACCTCTTCTCGATTTCGATTCCGTAACTTATTGCCTTCTGAGGGTCGAAATCCTTGAAGATTCCAGGCAGTTTATCATCGGCCAGGAAGATATCCTCCTTGGCAATCAGGGAAATATCCACCCTGGGCTCCTCTTTGAATTCCTCAAGTTTTGAAAGTTGTCTTTCATATTCTTCCTCAAGCCATTTTATATGATCCACTTCCAGCTTGGCAAGATACGAAATAAACCTGTGGCCTTCCATATCCGGGACAAACTCCCTAATACTAAGATAGAATTCATAGCCAAATCTCTCGATCTTTATGGCCTCTTTCACGATTCCAAGCACCTTGTCTATTTCAGTCATAACCTCACTTCCTTTCTATTTTCACTATTTCAAACTATATTCTTCACCCACCTGACAAATCGAATTCCTTAAAGTCGAACCAATACCCTGGCCCGTTCAGGTAATCGATTTCGGCCTGCACCATGGCCTTATGTCCTTCTTCGATTTCTACAAACCGAGCAAAGAGTTGTTTTCCTTCCTCTGAAAGCTCTTCCACCATTTTTTTGTAGAACTCACTGGTTTCGACTTCCACTGCCAAAGCCGCTTTTAGCATCTTTAATTCAGAATCGCGGTGCTGGCTTGGTCCCTGCATCTTATCCTGAAGTTTTTCCACTTCAGTCTCGATGATCACCTGGTTGGGGACCATGCTGTCAAGACGGGGAACAGTTATCTTGCTTGTGGTCTGCCACTCCATTAGCCTGCTGTTCAGATAATCCACATGATCCTGCTCTTCATCTGCCAGAACCTTGACCACCCGCTTGCCTGCGGGATCTGTTACCTGCCTTTCGGCTTCGGTGTAGACCTCCATTACTCTTGACTCGAAATCCAGGGCCATTTTTAATGCCTCTTCCAATGTTATGGTCATACTAAACACCTTTTCCTTCTATCAAATCATCGGTTCTCATTTTTTGGGTTTTACTCCTTAGATCCAGTGGTTGGGGGAGTGAACACTCGTTGGGCTAATTCCGAATCGAGCATGAACAGCCCGCTGCCATCGTTGCCTATGATTTTTATTTTTTGTAAGACCTCATTTGCTGTAGATTCCTCTTCAACCTGCTCTGTGACAAACCACTGCAATAAGTTATTTGTTGCATGGTCCTTTTCCTCGATTGCCAGGTTCACAAGACCGTTTATCAATCCCGTTACCTTTTGCTCATGAGAGTATACATGCTCAAAGGCGGCTTGAGGGGATTCCCACTGGGTTTGAGGGGCTTTTATCTCCTTTAACTTTACTCTCCCTCCTCGTTCATTTATGTAATCGAAGAATTTCATAGTATGCATAAGCTCTTCTTGGGCTTGAACCCGCATCCAGTTGGCAAAGCCTTTGAGGTCGAGTTCCTGAAAATATGCTGACATCGATAGATACAGATAGGATGAATATAGCTCTGCATTGAGCTGTCCATTTAGATCTTCCTGAATATTTTCTTGAATCATTTGCTCCACCAGATAGTTAACTCTTCCACAAGCCATGGACATTGCAGTATTCTCTCGCCATGGCGATATCGCCTGCACAATCGAATACCGCTTCAGGGGCTTGTCCTGGTTTCAGGAACTTTCTTTCAACCCCGGATTCAGTTACGACCTCTATCCATTCGATGTAGTGATTCTCTTCCATAGGGTGCGGAACAGAACCCACCGTAACCTTTGCGGCGGCATCGGTCTTTTCCACAACAGGTACGTGTTTCTCAGTTGCGGAATCAGCTGTTTTCTCTTCAAACAATTTCATTGGCGCTCCACAGCAAATCAGTTCGCCACCGGCTTCATGTAGAACCTCTACAATGTTTCCACATATATCACATTTATATACTTCCAATCTCTTGGTCATGTTTTTCTCCTCCAATTTAGATTTTTTTATTTTTCTTATTTCTATAGTCTTTGATCTCTTCCCTCGCCCTCGCACTCGGGAATGTAGCATGTCACATTCACAAACTCGCATTTGTGATTGCATGATGGACATTCCTCTGGCGGGGTATCAGCAGTGAATGCATATCCGCAATCCGAACATTTCCATTCTGTCATTTTCATACCTCCCGTTTCAATCAGGCAGTTTCACGAACTTCGAAGCAGGTGCACCGCATTTTGGGCATTTTACAGGGGGCGCATCCCCTTCATGTATGTAGTTGCATACTATGCATTTCCATCTTGCCATTTTGCTCACCTCACTTTATTCTCTTCATTGGTTCTCCACAGCAGTGAGGCACCGATTTTGGCTCCTCATCGAACTCGATGATACAGCAGCTGCAGTCATCTCCGCATTCACATTTGTACTGAACCGGTTTTTCTGGCGCGCTACATCCGCATGTTTCACACATATGTTTCACCTCCATTTCTCATCCTTGTATCATTTTTCCCAATTCATTTCCGATTTCTTTCACCTTTATCAATTCATCCTCATCCGGAATATATTTGATTTTCCTACCTTCTATAGGTTGCTCCCATTTCAGCTCCTTCATCACAGCTTCGATTTCCCCAACTGCTTGACCGCCCCAGCCAAAGGAGCCAAAGGCGAAGCCAATTCTATTTCTGGGTCTTAATCCCTTTATGTATGTCAGGAAGCTACCAATTGATGGAAGCATTCCGTTGTTCAAAGTTGGCGACCCGATTAAGATCATTTTGGAAGAAATGACATCAGTCATCACATCTGAGATATGATTCGTCTTGAGATTTCTTATTGAGACGTGGATGCCCTTCTCCTTCATTCCCTCCATTAGTTTGAAGGCTATCTTCTTTGTGGAGCCCCACATGGAATCGTAAACAATGAGAGCTTTATTTTCTGTATCATGATTGGACCATTTGCTGTACTCCTTTAAAATCCGGGGTATAAGGGACCGCCAGATGATACCGTGGCTCGGGCCGATCATATCGATGTCCAATCCCGATAGTGCATCTAGAGCGTTTTTTACCTGATCTCCGTAAGGTAGGACGATGTTGGCATAGTACTTGCTCGCCTCTTCCTTTAAAATGTCCCAGCCGATCTCATCGTCGAATCTCTCTGAGGTCGCGATATGCTGCCCGAAAGCGTCGTTTGACAGAAGAAGTTTGTCCTCGGGAATGTATGTGACCATGTTATCCGGCCAGTGGACCATGGGTGTGTGAACGAAGTTCAATGTTCTTTTTCCAATATTTTGGGTGGCACCGGACTCCACAACCTGAAAATCCCAGTCCTTCTTGTAATGCCTGCGAAGACCCTTTTCTCCCTGTATCGAGGTTATCACCTTTGCATTGGGTGCATGTTCCAATATCTTGGGAAGAGAGCCTGAATGATCCATTTCCACATGATTTGACACAATGTAGTCGATTTTGGATGGGTCGATTACCTCTTTTATTCTTTTAAGCATTTCATCGAAAAGATAGTGCTTGACAGTATCCACCAAAACGACCTTTTCATCCAGAATCAGATATGCATTATAGGTCGTACCTCTCTGAGTAAGATATCCGTGGAAGTTCCTGATATCCCAGTCTATTCCTCCTACCCAGAAGATATCTGGTTTGATCTCACAAGCAGTCAATCTGTCTCCTCCTACTCCACTTTCTTGAAATCTTCCTTTCCTGCACCGCAGACAGGGCAGACCCAATCATCTGGTAGGCTTTCGAAACCGGTTCCTGGTGCTACCCCATTGTCTGGATCGCCTGCTTCTGGATCGTATATATATCCGCATAGCTTGCATTCATATTTGTCCATAGTTCTTTCACCCCTATTTTTTCTTTATTTTGTTTTCTTTATCTCGACATTCTTTGCACAAACCCTTGAAGTATCCGTGAACTTCATCAACTCTATATTTCCCCTTCAGTATCTTCTTTAAATTTGGACATTCGATATCTATATCGATTATCTTTTCACATTCCTTGCACAGAAAGTGATGATGAAGAGTATTTTTGAAATCATATCTTAGTTCTTTTTCAGATATGGTAAGTGCACAGATGATATTATGCTCTCTTAGTGTTTCCAGGGTATTATATACCGTTGTTTTTGACAATGCAGGATTATTCTCTTTTAAATCCGAATATATCCTATCCACATCGGGATGAATCCTGTGCTCATCTAGATATTTCATTATCTCCAACCTCTGAGGGGTTACTTTTATCCCGTTATCCTTAAGGATTTTTACATATTTTTTCAAGGAGGAACACCCCAAACTTGAATTCATTTTTAGTTTGTAATCATTACAGATTGACACCGAATACAAGCTCGAATATATATAGTTTTCTCTTTTGATTTGGTAACAATCCAATTTATTCTATTGAGTTTTCATTCCTCCCCATATCTTATAAGTTAATGCGTATGTTCGTGGTCGTGTTCAGGTCCATGACCGTGAATATGTCCTGGCGGAGTGAGATTGGCAAAGGCATTTATAACAACCTCACTAAGAGCCGGGTGAATTATCTGAGATGTGGCCATGGGCATATAATCCTGGGAGCCTGCATTCATCAAATATACTACTTGTTGAACAAGATCAGCTGCCTCCGAGCCTACAATATGGCAGCCAAGAATCCTGCGGGTTTCACCATCCACTATTACTTTCACGAGGCTGTCCTCCTCGCCCATGGCAAAACCCTTAGCCACATCGGTATATGTTGCCTTGCCAACAAGGATGTTGTATCCTTGAGCTTTTGCTTCCGCTTCCGTCATTCCAACCGAGGCAACCTGGGGATATCCGAAAACCGCATGGGGAACTGCATGGTAATCGGTTTTTTCCTTATGCTTTGTAAAAGCATTTCGCCATACGATGCTTGCTTCGTAATTTGCATTATGCCTGAACATGTGTTTACCTAATGCATCACCCAAAGCCCAGATATCGGGTTTTGTTGTTTCAAGATATTCATTGACTTTGATCCAGCCGCGAGAATCGGTCTCGACCCCTGTTTTTTCGGGTTTTAGAAGATCGGAATTGGACTGTCTGCCTATGGCGAGCATGATCTCATCACCTGTGAATTTGTATACTTTGTTATCCTTTTTGCTTTTCGCCAATACAACCTTGTGATGCCCCTCTTTTTTTACCTCCACAGCCTCATAGCCAGTGTAAATATTAGCATATTTTGAAAACCGTTTTTTAACGATTTGCGAGATCTCAGGCTCCTCGTGCTTGAGAAGTCTGGGATTTCTTCCTATTATCATAACCTTGGTTCCTATTGCCGAGAAAAAATGACCGAACTCGCAGGAGATATAACCTCCTCCCAGAAGGATCATGCTCTTTGGCTGCTTTTTCAGGTTGAATACCGATATGTTATCAATGTATCCAGTCTCTTTTAATCCGGGAATCGGAGGTATGATCTGTCTTGCTCCTGAAGCGATAATAATTTTTGGAGCTGTTATCTGTTTCTTTCCAACCTTTAGTGTATAATCGCCAACGAACTCTCCGGTATCTTTGTACCAAATTAAACTATCTGAGGCCTCCACCCCATTTTCCATTCCCACTCTATCTCCATCGATAAAGTTGCGCATTCGTTTCATTATAAAGTCAAAATCAACACTGTTTATGCTACCTTTGACACCTAATGCTGCTGCATCATTCAGTTGGCGAATTACATCAGCCGGATATATGAGAATTTTGGAGGGAATACAACCGTAATTAAGACAGGTTCCTCCCATGAGATAATGTTCCACCACTGCCACCCTCATGCCTGCATTGACTGCATTTGAGGCAACGTTCATCCCGGCTCCGGAACCTATCACTACAAGGTCATATTTCTCCATAAAATCACCCATTTGTTCTCGATTATTGTTACAATCTCCGCCCTTTTGGAACATGACATACTTACAACAATAAAGTTTTTTTGCAAGAAGGGGATTATCCCTTTGTGATTCCCATGCAAAAAGTTTCAGGAAAAAATAAAGATCACAAGGTCATTGCATTCACCCTTAGTACATGCGGATGGTGCAAGAAGATGAGGAAACTTCTTAAGTCCCTGGATGTGGAATACGAATATGTGGATATCGATCTTTTACATGGTAATGAGGAAGAGGAAGTAAGAAAGGAGCTTAAAAAATACAATCCCAGAGCCAGCTGCCCCACCGTGGTTGTGGATGACGGCAAAGAAGTGATCATAGGCTTTGATGAGGAGAAAGTGCGAAGGTGTTTAGAAGATGGCTGATAAGGATAGCATTTTGGATAATATGAGAAATAATGCCCAAAAAAACGGCTATTACATCTGTCCGGATGAAGACCTCTTAAAAGACCTGATAGACGGTCTTGCCACAAACGAGGACAGATTCGGATACGGTGCCTGCCCGTGCAGAATATCAAGCGGTATAAAACAGTACGACATTGATATCATCTGCCCCTGTGAATACAGGGATGCCGATGTCAATGAGTTCGGAATGTGCTACTGCGGTCTCTTTGTTTCAGAGGATGTGAAAAACGATCCTGTCAAAATGACCCCAGTCCCGGAAAGGCGACCCATTGAAGCCCAGGATGCTGGTATGGAAGCCAAAGAAAGGATGGAAAGGGGTGAGGATGAAAAACCCCCCCATGAACACGTGCAGGTGGGAACCGATTCCAAAGGGCTCCCTGTGTGGCGTTGTGTCGTGTGCGGTTACCTTTGTGCAAGGGAATATCCCCCACCTATCTGCCCAATTTGCAAGGCCAAGGCCGATAGGTTCGAACGTTTTACATTCGGATGAAGTGGGCGACCTTTTTAAAAAGTATGTTCGGTCAATCTCTTAAAATCCATCTCTTACCCTTCCGAACGATTCTTGGACTGCTGTCTAAAACCTTTTGTATTTCCTCAATATCGGAATCCTTGTTATCGATAAGAATGCTCATTATTGCTTCTGGTGAGCTTATACCCGATGGAAACAAGGATAGGTGATACAGGATTTCATCCTCAAGCTCTAAATCGTAATTGGCTTGATTTTCCTCATATGATTTTTGGACCTCCTCACCTTCCGTTAAAGGTTCTCCTCCGTCTTGGGCCAGAGTTACATATTTCTTCAACTCGTCCTCGATTATGCTTTCATTGTAGAAGCATTTTGCAACCGGATTTCCTCTTTCTTTTTTTACCCAACCCCTTACCCTTTCCTTATCCAGTCCTAAAACCTGACTTATTTTTGAATAACTCCAGTCATATTCATCATAAAGAGCCTTTGCAACATGATATTCCATATTCTCATGTGTGAGTTCATCCACGATCTTTTTGTACCCTTGCTCGATGAGTTTTTCGTCTTTGAGAAGTTTGTATGCTGACTTCGGTGTTCTTCTTCCATCAATCCAGCATGTGACTGTTTCCTTGGGTAAAGGCATTGTCAAGTTGAAGTGTTTTGTCAAAATCGTGCCGATGGTCTTTCCTCCGATTCTCCTTTTTCCCACCTTCTGTCTTCCGATCTCGCTGAGTTTAATTGACAGGTAATAGAACATATTTTGTCTTGTGGAGTTGTACTTTAGAACTTCCATGAGTTTTTTGAATTCTCTATCCACGATGGATCTATCGATAAATAACCTTTTAACACCTTTTGGCGAAACCCCCTCTTTCCACGATCTCACCGTGCTAATTGGTAGCCCTAGATGCTTTGCAATGTATTCTGGCGGGATTTTCAAATCAATAAGCTTCATGGCCAAGAGATAATACATGTTCTCTTGTGTTACCCTCCGTCTGATTTTTCGCAGTTTCTTTTCAAAAGCTTTCATCTTGAACTTGCTATCCGCTAAAATATGGGATTCCTCTGCCTGCATCCAGCTTTGAACCAAGCCCCGTGGTTTTCCCAGATATCTTGCTGCAATATTGGATCCGAATTTATATCTTTTAAGTATAAGGGCCACCCTGAAAGGGACCACATCTTCTTGGATATTTGAAGGCATAATTTCAACTCTGATTTTTATTAACATCTTGTCTTATCCTCAAAATCAAATAAAGTATCGTTTGTCACCTGGTAAAGTGACTTCTTCTTTTCCTCACTTGATGTGCGTAAATAATTACCTTGATTTCCTTTCCTTGGAAACTTTTATATAAATACATATCATTCGTTGATAGGGGTAACATGCTTACTTATTTCGAGCGGTTAAAGAAATTAGAGGACTTCCGATTCACCGAGTACCAGGCAAGGGTATACCTGGCTTTATTGGAGTTTGATGTGGCCCAGGCAAGCCAGATCCCTTCAACATCAAAGGTTCCGAGAACGAAAATCTATGGGATAATGAGGCAGCTTCACGACAAGGGACTTGTCCAGATCATACCCGAAACCCCACTCAAGTACAGAGCGGTTCCTTTTGATCAGTTTCTGAAAAAGAATATCAAAGATATGAGGGAAAAGGCTGAAGAATTGGAGACAAATATTGAGACTATCTCAAAGGAATTTGTCATCGGACATAAAAAACCCGAAAAACAGGGAAAATTCGAGGTTCTCTACGGTCGGAGAAATGTCAGAGACAGACTGAGCAAGATATATTCGGCGGCGCAAAATGAGATTCTATCCATTGGCACTTCCAACAGTCCCGCAAGAATAGTGAACACCACGCTTTGGTTTGCTGAGGATAAGAAAAAGGAAGGTGTTACCATAAGATACGCGTTCCCAGTGAATCTGGGAAACAAGGAAAAGGTGGAGAAGATCGCCAAATTCGCGGAAATCAGACACATAGATCGCGACCCTCCCATGCATTTTGTAGTTATTGATGAAAAAGAGTGCATGTTGATTCATCGTGTCCCCGACGATCCCGATCCCGTTAGAGGTGAGGATGTGGCAATATGGACCGATGATGAGGCCATAGTAAATGCCATGAAGGAGATCGCCCAGAGCTTCCTAAATGGAGGGGTGGGTTACTCCTCGTTCAATGCCCTTGGCCCTATCATGGGGACCATAGGTAATTGGATCGAATCAACAGGGATAAGAACCGATGAAGTGCTCTTAAATCTAGGAAGGGAAATTGGTAAGCAAATCTCAAACCAACTGAAATCCAAAAAAAAGGAACCTCTCCTAAAGGAGATTGCCAGGTTTTGGAAGAATAACAATCTCGGAGAGGTTAGGGTAGAGCAAAGAAAGCCACTCATCATCACCATGGAGAACTATATGAACTGCAGGGATAGCCCGGAGATTGCAAAATTCTTGTGTAGCTTCGTGAAAGCTAGTATGGAAACGATTATTAAAACCAGATTGAATGCAGATTGCACTGTCAAGAGGATGAGCTGTCCCGATAGGGGTAGGACCTTCTGTAGATTGGAATTGAATTTCAAAAAGTAGTTTTACTTATATTTCTTCAACCATATCCATCTATTTCAAAAGCAAGTTTTGTGGATTTTGATGCACACTCCATGCGGTGTTTTATTAAATCCTTTATAGTGTTTCTCAGAACAGTTGCATGAATTGCACCAACAAGCTCTCCAATGGGCTTGCCTTGGCAGAAGAACTTGAAAGTGGGAACTCCCATGATACCGTACCGCATAGATAGTTCCGAATTGTTCTGGGCGTTGATCTTGGCAAAGATTGCATTCTTTTGAAGTTCTTTCGCAAGTTCGGAATATACAGGAGCGATTGCCCTGCAATTCGGGCACGTTGTTGTGTAGAATTCCACAATAATGAGTTTATCAGAATCCTTTAGGATTTCATCGAACGATTTTGTATCCAGTTCTTTGATATCGGTATCCATGAGATAAACTCCATATTTATGGCTCTCAACGGTACATACCGGGTGGAGTATCAGGTAATTCCTCGGGTGACATGGGTTTTATCTGGGCCATGGCTTTTTTAATCTGCTCCTCGATTACCTCTGCCTCTTTCAGAAGAGGTTCGGGGTCCATCTTAATTTGAGGAATCATCTTATCTATAACACCCATTACCGCAGCTGCTGAACGGCTATCAGGGTACTCGAGATGCGCCTCGGAAAGCAGGCATGTGACAGCGAAATCCTCCAGATTTCCCTTATAGAGCAGCAGCCCGGAAAGACCGCTTACCATCCCTGAATCCAAAGGTTCGGAGGGCAATCCCTTTAATTGTTTTATTGCCTCTTCATTGCTTCCCACATGATATACCTTTACCTCATCCTCTATTGGGGTTTGACTGTTCACACCCTCGATTGTTACCACTACCTTGCAATTATTCTTCTTGCACCATTCGATTATCTTATCTGCAAGAGCTGTGTAGGATGAAGTCTTAATGGGTAATTCCGAAGCAACAACAACCAACTGATTGCAGGAATCCTTAGGTCCGCATACATTGTCTCCTGCATATATTCGAACCGGTGGTGTGGGCACACCGTCTTGTACAACTGCAGCAGGATAGAAATCATCTGATATCAAGGCTGCAATGCGCTCGAGTTTCAGTTTGGATACCACAAAATTGGCAACTATTGTGCTTATCAATCCCACAGTGGGAAAGCTTATGATGACCATGGCATTCGAAATATCCTTCTTTTTATATTCATGAAGTATTATTTCTGACATTAATGTCCCCCGGGCTCGAAATCGCTGTTTTCTATTATAACCTTTGTGCTTGAAAGAGAGATTCTCATGGTTTACCTTAAAAAAGAATCACCAAAACAAAAACATTCATAGTAACGATATCCTATTCACTTTTACATGTCTGAGGATGACAAAGAAAGCCTGGCCACCAAAGCACAAAGAGCAGCAGGGTTTACCGTCTTGATTCTTGTAATATTGGGGATAATCCAAATAGTACTTGGCGAGACCATCTCAAGAAGTGTGGCCCTCACTGCAAATGGAATAGACTGCGTAGGTGACGGTTTTGTCTCTGGCATTGTATGGGTCGGACTGAGGTTCTTTAGACGACCTGCTGACCATAAGTTCCACTACGGTTACTACAAGTTCGAAAACCTGGCTGCAATTGCTGCTGCCATTGTGATGATAGTATTGGCAGCATACATATCATACCGGTCCTACCTGCAGCTCATTGACCCCCATGAGATTAAGGCTCCGATAATAGGGGCCATAATTGCCCTCATCGCGGCTCTGATCGCGTGGGGGCTCGGTATTAAAAAATACATTGATGGAAAGAAGTCCAACCTAAGCTCAGTAAAATTAGATGCGTTCAACACTATAAAGGATGGGACCGCATCCTTTCTGGCTGTAATCGCTTTGATGCTGTCAAGTTTCGGTTACCCCATAGCCGATGCCGTGGTGGGGTTCATAATTGCTGCAATAATTCTGACCATAGGTATTGCCACCATCAAGGAGTCAAGCTACATACTTGTGGATGCATGTGATACCGAGTGCATTGAACAGGGCCAGGTTATGATAAAACTCGTAAATGATATTGAAGGAGTACATGAAGCAAAAGTGGTTCGCCTCAGGCGCACGGGCCCGGTTCTTCAGGGCGAAATAGAAATCCACGTACCCCACGACATGTCGATTTCCGAGGTGGATAAAATAAGAAAAAGGATAGTTTCAGAACTTAAAAAGATAATTCCCGATATCGAAAGATTGACCGTGGTTGCCTTTCCCGATGAAAAGGAATGAGATATTCTGATATTCTTTTTATATTAAACTCCAACAAAAGTGAATTTTGTTATGGAGGATGTGGAAATCTGATAGCCTTCGGCCATCTCCAAAATTGTATCATAGGCACCTCCTTGCATCCTCTTGGAATGCCAGCCCCATCTCTGTTCCCCGTAAATATAATAGTTCATCCCCACTGTGTCAGATATTTTGTCACAGTACCAATCCGCTGTTTGGGAATAATTCAATTTTAGGGGTATCCCCAGTGTATCATATCCTGATTGATAATCTTCTGTCCAGATACCGATGCTGTATGTACCTGTTCCTCTCATACCGCTTGCATTGAACGGCACAACCATGTAGTACAATCTGGAACCTGGATCATTAGCCTGGGCGCCAACATGAAGAGCCTGAGTGTTCCCGAAATTCACAGATGAGACCGCTGAGAAATAATCTTCATTTAGAATTCCGAAGAAGCCATCCCGGTTATGTGAATAAAAAACTTCAAACCATCCCTCGTTCATGTTAATGGGTTGCTGCCATGTAAGATTTACATCCCCATTTGGCATGATACTAATTGTAAGGTTCCTTGCTTCAGAACTCGAATTAAAACCAAAGAAACCTTTGTTTTCATCGTAGATGATCATTGCACCCGGCATACCTGTGAATGTATAGTTGGTCTGTTCCGTGAATTTCACCTCGTATCCCTCACCCAAAACCATTTGTGTATCGTTGGCCGCACCATCACCGAATTCGTGCTTCATCCAATTATGGGTAGTTTTATTGATGTATTTGATATGATCTGCGTTCATCTGTGTTGTCAAATCGTCTGTAGATAAAATTTCCATTGGCTCAAAGGGTAAAGAGAAGGTCGAAACACCCGAATGAAATGTTCTTGTCCATTTTCCCACCGTTCTTGAGGTATGGCTGATTTCCCCTGAATCAAATACGGTTCTCATAATGTAATAATATTCCCGGGGTTCTGAATCGGAACACGCATTTGTATCGTTCCACATAGTTCTTAAAGGAATAGGGCCTGGTTCACCGGATTCACTATCACTGGATGTGTTCACCCAAACTTTCGAAAAATCGAAATCCGTTTGCGAGGTTGAGCGATAAAGAAGATAATGCGAAAGCCCTGCTTTAGTATTTTGAGTCCAATTGAGGGTAACGTCATATCCATATGCCTCGATGTAGAGTGTTGATGGTAAAATATCTATTACATCGATAGCCTTGGATGCTATATTATTCAGCTCGTTGCTTTCTGCTATCAAGTTCTCGGGGTCAACAACAACAAAAATATTGTGATTATCTGCAGGTGCTGCTTGCCAACTAATCTCGGTATACGCGATTCCCCCCAACCCCTCGATTTGGTTTATAATTCTGTCATTTCCTATCCTGTTGCCCGAAGCGGGTGGCCCGTCATAGAATCTAACGGCCACATTTGATGCATTTATATATCCGATATTGTGAATCGTTGCATTGATTGTGATAATTGAATTGACCCCAACAGGTGATGAAGGGATAAATACGATATCGGAGGAGGAGATGGCAAGATCGGTTTTTGGAGCGAAGTGAACGAACTTATTTCCGTAAAGTATACTTGCAAACGTTCTTGAATCGGAGCCTCCGAGCTGATGGCCGGGTTCGAAAATTGTACCCTCAACCACTCCGCCATTTTTGCCATATGGAAAATATATGGCTGCAGCATAATATGCGGAATCATCTGTGGTCCAGAGAACCCTCACATCGGGATGAATGGCCTCCATTTCCGCCCATATATGTGAAAAATTTATTGAAGCGGGGCCGTAATATTGGGCAGGAAATTCGGAAATGGGGTGGAAGGTGCAATATTCTTCGTGATTGCCGACTAGATTTCCCTTAACATAACCCGGAAATATCTGTATCATGGTCTGGGTAGCATAGCAATTGAACATTGCCTCGCCGCCGTTCTCAACCAGTGTTCGAATGGCATCAACCACGTTCTGCGGAGCACCCCCCGCCCATCCCACACAATCCACAACAACAAGGTCATGAGGGGGGCCTATCAGTGACGAATTACTCTCCGCATCTGATATCTGGATTAACGTATATGGTATTTCCATCTCATCCAATACCGTATTGGTAAGACCCCAAGCACCATATATAACAAGTATGTTCGTGGGTTCGGAAACCGCAAATGCAGCATCTGATGTGAAATTTTGGGTTAAAACATCCATTGTGATCGACGGAAAGGAAGCAATGACCGAAGTTACAATGGACTCATATTCGGGAAGAACCAATACAGGTCCCCCGTAATAAATCGCTCCTCCCGGGAATGTGGCGGTTCTCATGGTCATATCAGGCGGCTCGATAATCCTGTGTATCATACTACCGTTTCTAAGAAGGGCATGCATGAATCCAAAAACCTTTAGAGTATCGTTTTGTTTATCATCCATGGGGATTACATAACTGCCTGTTGGAAACGTAACGTTCTCGAACGCCCCCAGGTAATCTACAACAGTGCGTAGAGTGGCATGATCGTAAAAATGGGGATAGATAGTCGATTGAGCCTTCACCCGGGTTGTCTCCATATCACCTGCCGATTGCCCCATGGGAATAGTTACTTTTATTCTTATATCCATTTGGCCTTTTGTGGGAACAAAGATATCTGGAATGCCGTTACCGTTCGAATCATTAAGTGGGGCTCCGCTTTCATTTAGTGTGATAACCTCCCATGCCCAAGGACCGGATATATTGCTCACATCCACCAAATCATCATTATCATGCTTGTTTTTTATCGTGAGATTGTACACAACAGTGTTGCCCTGGTGACTGTGCCGCATCATATCCGGATTTATCTCGATAAGGGAAAATGAAGGGAGCTGATCAAATCGCCATCCCGCTGCTTTCGAGGAATTATCATGGTGTCCTTGGCTTGTGCCGTTTCCATCAGGGACCCTGGAAACCGATTTATTTACCGTATGCTGAGAGCTCCAGCCCACCATATCCAGCAATATGCCGTTTGTATCGTACAGGTATACATTATCACCGGTTGAATTGATCCCGTTTGTAGCATTATCGAAGAATTCAGAATCCATGTTGTAAAACAGGTAATAGTGGCTGTTATCGGAACCAAGAATGGTTGCGGATTCAATGATATATTCTCTATCGCAGACTATCCTGTATCCCGAAATATCCATATCCGTGGACCCTTTATTATACAACTCCACAAAATAGTAATCCGCTGCATTCGGGTTGAACATCACCTCGTTTAGGACAACCGGAGAGAAGGGATGTACATCCCCCACATCGTTCTGGTAACCCCAGGTCGGACCGGAGGAGGCGTTCCGTACCCAGTAATTTGTATACTCGAGAGCACAATGTCTTCCCACGGACTCGCCAGCCAAAGGATCGGGAGCGATTCCTTCCTGCCCGTATGCCACATCATCCATCAAAACGATATTTCCCCCAACATCCTGGTAGAGACCTATGGTATCCCCCTCGGGCCCCATGGTTCCTCCCGTAACATTGAAAACAGCATGCTCATAACTTGGAAGAGGATTATTGCTCCAGTTCCCTGACAGAGCACTTGTTCCTCCATCCCCTGAGAGAAAATATCCCTCCGCTATCATATCGGTTGCGGGTCTTCCGAAGTTATATACCTCTATTTGTGGTATTACTGAGTCGGAATCCGAAAATTCGGTAATAAGAAAACTTGTAGTTTCGTTATAGTAATAGTCACGGGCATCATCCAGGGCAAAGATCATGCCATCATATGTATTATTTATGGCAATCACCAATGCCAGTGTTCTGGATTCGTCGATACCCAAATCGAGGTTATTCCACCCCACAGTTGAGGTGCGATTTCCAGGTATGGCTCCCTCCACAATATTCGGTGCCCTGATTCGATTGTACAACCACGTATCGTCTTCATAGAAATGACAGAATGTATCATAATCCACATGATAATCCATAGAAAAGTAATGTGTAAGGGGGTCAGAGTAAATTGCAGAGGCAAATCCGATAGTTGTGAAGTCATCATCCGAAGCCCAGTACGCCTCATTTGTGGCATCATAACCATCGATATCATCGCCGCTGTCCCCCCCCAATCCAAACCCTGCTCCCATTTGAGAAAGGGGTATTTCAAGGCCTATACTAACACCAGTTAGGTCAATACCCTTTATGTTGGTTACAGTCCACTGTAAAATTGCCCAATCCTTTTCCGCAACTGTCCAGACGGTTTGATGGATAAGAATGTCACCTGGATCCATGGTTCCCATATTCAGATAAGAAGCCGTGCTCTTTTGTGTGGAACCATCATTGATAGCCCATTCAATAGGTTCCATGGGCATTAGGTCATCTGGCATATCATATGGATAAAATAAGTAAGGATCCGCAATATCTTCAAACCCGGGAGTGTGTTCATAGTTATCCTGGTCTATCACGAGGCCAATAAACCCGATTCCGGAGAAATCAACAACGGTCTGAGGGGTAACCCACGACAAAGGCCCGGATATCCTACCATAATCAGTGAGCATATTGATATCAAGATTACCCACATCATGGGAAACATCGGCAGCTGCATCGGGCAAATAAAACGGGATACCCGCGAGTAGAATGCTTAATACCATTGCTTCAATTAAGAAAAAAGTGATGAGTCTTTTTCGATTGATGGAATTTATCAATCCAGGCATGATATTATCCCGCTCCCTTTTGATGGATTTCACGATTTGCGGATTTTGACGATATTTGGAAGGCACCCCCATTCCAAATATGGGATTTAAAAATCCTCCTACCTTCAAACCGAATCCCTGATGTTTCAAAGCAAATTACTTGATGCTTGCTCCCTCCCAGAAGCTTCTCGTATTGACATATTCTTATTCCGATTCAGCAGATAAGGTATATAATTAAAATAGAGACTACATATATTGATTGGTACATTTTTTTGCCTTTTTTTGGTATTAAACACCCAAAAGGAGCGATAACTATGAAGTAAAAATCTTTCGAAACCTTTTTCTATTCACTTTTTATTTGGGTGAACGGACATATTAAAATATTCGAAAAAATAAGTAAATCCGAGGGGGAACATGACTGAAAAAAAGATAAGAGTTTTAGTTGCCAAACCCGGTCTGGACGGGCATGATAGAGGTGCCAAGATCGTGGCCAGGGCTCTTCGAGATGCAGGTATGGAAGTGATATATGTAGGTTTAAAGCAAACACCGGAGCAAATAGTGGAAACGGCAATCCAGGAGGATGTGGATGTCATAGGTTTGAGCTGTTTGTCCGGGGCTCACACCTACCTGTTTCCGAAGGTAATGGAGTTGCTAAAAGAAAACGGGATCGAGGATGTACTTGTAACATGCGGCGGTATAATACCGGACGATGATGTTGAAATGCTCAAAGAGGCAGGCATCAATGGTATCTTCGGTCCGGGCTGCTCAACAGAGGATATTGTGGAATTCGTAAAGAAGAACGTAAAAAAATGATTATGCAGGTGCCAAGATGAAACTTGCAGATGATGTTCTGAAAAAGGATAGAAGAGCTCTGGCAAGACTTATAACCCTTGTTGAAAACGAGACAAAAGAGGCGAAAGAAGCCCTACGCATTTTACACGCCCACACTGGAAACGCCCATATAATCGGTATAACAGGTCCTCCTGGAGGCGGTAAAAGTACAATCGTGGACAAGCTCGCCAAAGAGCTCAGATCCCGAAATAAAACCGTTGGAATCGTTGCCGTGGATCCTACAAGCCCATTTACCGGCGGTGCACTTTTGGGGGACAGGATCAGGATGTCCGAACTGAGCTGCGACCCTGATGTCTTCATCAGAAGCATGGGAACCAGGGGTGCCCTGGGAGGAGTTGCAAGGGCAACAGCAGATGTTGTAAAACTCCTTGATGCCTTTGGCAAGGATACCATTCTCATCGAGACAGTGGGGACGGGCCAGGCTGAAGTTGATATCATTAAAATCGCCCACACCACCATCATTATCACCATGCCGGGTCTTGGTGATGACATCCAGACGATAAAAGCGGGAATCATGGAAATCGGCGATATATTTGTTGTGAACAAGGCTGACAGGGATGATGCAGACAAGAAGGTTGCGGAGCTTGAGGCAATGCTGGAACTTGGTCAAAAGAGAACATCATGGCAACCTCCTGTCCTAAAATCCATTGCAAGGGATGGGGAAGGCATCAAAGAGCTTCTTGATTTTGCCCAGAATCATTTCAAATGGCTTTCAGATTCAGGATACCTAAAAAAGATGGATATTAAGAAAAGCAGGGCTGAACTGTTCGCCATAATCGGGCAAAAGGTTGAAAAGGAGATATTGGATAGGGTGGATGGTCGTGAAATGGAAAGCATATGCTTTAAAATCGCAGAAAAAGAAATCGACCCGTTTCAGGCCGCAAGTAAGATTCTCTTAAAAATCGGCTTCAAAGAAAAGGATGATAAATAAATGAGGTTATCATATGGGTGAGAGAGAAGATTCGAAAGTTACTAAAATACGCAAGGATTGGGAGGAAGGGGTATTAAAAGGTCATTTGGATAAACACGCTGAATGGAAAGATGAGTTCATAACAACCTCAAGCCTGCCTATTAATCGCCTGTACTCTCCCGATGACATTGCGAATTTCGATTACCTAAAGGACCTGAACTTCCCCAGCCAGTATCCTTTCACAAGGGGTGTTCAGCCCACGATGTTTCGTGGAAAACTATGGACGATGAGAATGTTCTCGGGTTTTGGCACTGCCGAGGAATCCAATAAACGCTATAAGTACCTGATGGAACATGGGGAGACAGGGCTTTCAGTTGCCTTCGATTTTCCTACCCTATATGGTTTTGATACCGACCACCCCCTGGCAAAAGGTGAGTTCGGAAAATGCGGTGTTGCCATATCATCACTTAAGGACATGGAAATTTTGTTTTCCGGTATCCCCTTGGATAAGATCACCACATCCATGACAATAAACGGTCCAGCCGCAATTGTATGGGCGTTTTACCTGGTAACGGCAGAGAAACAGGGTTTGTCAAAAGAGCAAATCGGTGGTACCATTCAAAACGATATTCTCAAGGAGTACATTGCCCAAAAATCCTATATATTTCCACCCAAACCCAGTATGAGGTTGATTGTGGATACATTCGAATACGGATACAAACACGTCCCGAAATGGAATACCATAAGTATATCAGGCTACCACATTCGTGAGGCTGGCTCCACTGCGATTCAGGAACTGGCTTTTACCCTGGCGGATGGTTTGGCTTATGTTGAAGAGGCAATAGGTCGGGGACTTAAGGTGGACGATTTTGCACCACGGCTCTCCTTCTTCTTCAATGCCCATAATGACCTGTTCGAGGAAGTTGCAAAGTATCGTGCTGCAAGAAGGATATGGGCAAGGGAGATGAAGGAGCGATTTGGCGCCAAAAACCCAAGATCCTGGTGGCTGCGTTTTCATACGCAAACCGCTGGCTGCGCCCTAACTGCCCAACAGCCCGAGAACAATATAGTAAGGGTAGCGATTCAGGCACTTGCTGCCGTTCTGGGCGGGACTCAATCTCTGCATACCAATTCCATGGATGAAGCTTTGGCATTACCCTCTGAAAAGGCGGTCAGAATTGCCCTCAGAACCCAGCAGATTCTGGCACATGAAAGTGGTGTTGCCAATACCATAGACCCCTTGGGTGGCAGCTATTTTGTGGAAGCTTTGACAAATCGGATGGAGGAGGAATGCTACAAGTATTTCGATAAGATCGATGCTCTGGGCGGTGTAATCCCTGCTATCGAAAAAGGGTTCTTCCAAAGGGAAATCGCAAATGCAGCATATCAGTACCAGAAGGAGATCGAGCAAAAAAAGAGAACCATTGTAGGGATAAACGATTTTATACTTGATAAGCCTTTGAGAATCGAGCTGCTCAAGATGGACCCCGAAGGTGAAAAGCGACAGATTAACAGATTGAAAGATCTGAGAGAAAACAGGGACAATAAAAAGGCAACCGAATTGCTGGATACCCTGAAAAGTAAAGCCGAGGGGGAAGAGAATCTAATGCCCTACATCATCGATTGTGTCAAGGCAGATTGTACACTTGGCGAGATAACTGGTGTTTTCAGGGAGGTATTCGGGGAATACAAGGAGGAGCCAATTTACTGAAATGAAAAACCCTTCTTTTAGTGTAATTATGTGAAAAAAACCCGCTACCAGCTTTAATTTGGTTCCCGCCATGAGGCTTCGAACTTGCAATATTCATCTCCTTTCGCAAGGCATTTTGTCTCTTTTACGTACCCGTTCTTCCTGTAACAAATGGCATCAATTATTCCGTTCAAAAAACCTTCCATACGTTCACAGTAAAGTGGATGCGGTTCGTAATCGCATATATAAATCGTGGCACTGGAATCATCTTTGTTTGTGATTGCTATACGTCCGAAGGCATTGAATCTGTCCCAATGCTTCTGTATCAAACTAAAAATAGTGATGGGGTCGGTTTTTTTCTTGTGGAATTCAAAAAAACTCAGATTCTTTGCCCTGTCAAATCCGATTCGTGAAATGATCTTTGCATCTGAGTCATCGAAATTGCCTTTGATAATCTCCAAAATCTCGGTATATCGCTCAAAAGGATACATTTTTTCAGGAAAGATGTCGTTTATATCGGATCCGATGTCGCAGACGACCCAGTTCAACCCTTCTTCCCCTTTCTTTCTCTTAATAAAGTCCAAAGCGTGTATCAGATTATCTCCGGATATCAGCGCCTTGTTATTCATGCCAATCATTATTAATCAACGATAATCATGTTATTTAATATTTTTTACCTTATAATATAAAATTGATAACATATATATTATCCACTGAATGTCTGAAATGTCCTAAATATGAAGTCTTGTAAATCTTTTACTCGTCAAAGATCTGTTTGGCCTGGACAAGGATTTCAAGGCTGTTCAGCTCCCCAATTATTTTCCCATCCTCGTCAATTACCGGTACATCATTTAAATGATATTCCACCATTTTTTTAAGCGCATCAAGGACTTTATGTTCGCCTGTTATGGTCACTGGAGTTTCCATGAATTCTGTGACGTTTTCCTTGAAAATACCTGTTACGAATTTTAGAAATGAGATTACACCTGTTTCCCTCACCCCGACCCGATAGCCGACCTGCTTAAGCAGTGTTTCCATTGAAATCATTCCCAGAAGCTTACCATCAGCATCTATAACATATACTTTTCTGGAAATATGATTCACTGTCATGGCTTCTACAGCATCTTTTAATTGGGCATTCTCGTACACCAAAGCGGGTTTGCCCACCATGGTCTCGTATACATCCTTCACTTTAAGATCCCGTATATCGATTTCCGACATGTTTATCACCCCTCTTCCTTCTTCATATAAATCACCCTTTGCGGGAAAGGAATTTCTATTCCTTCCTCATTGAATCTTCGGTAGATTTCTGTGTTAAGATAGTCAAGTACTCCCATTTTATTGCTTCTATCATCCACAATAACCTGTATAAAGAAATCGATACTTGATTCACCCAGATCGTTGAATCTGATCGTCGGTTCCAGACCCTCCTCGGTTAGAACATGCGGATTTGCATATAATACTTCTTTTAATATCTCTTTTGTTTTTTCAACATCGGTTCCGTACGCAACTCCGATTGTCTTTCTTATCCTGCATTTATCATATGGATTTGAGTAATTGATGATTTTCTCGTTGGCGAGTTTGTTGTTTGGAATCGTAATCAGGCAGGAATCTTTATATCTGAACAATCGGGTGCTTCGAAGGCCAATGTTCCGCACCTCATACCAATCCCCATCCGGAAGGATGATCGTGTCTCCCTCCTTGAAAGGCCGGTCCGTGAGAATGAAAATTCCCGAGAAGAAATTGGATAGGGTTTCCTGGGCGGCAAAGGCAATGACCATGCTGATAACCACGCCTCCTGCCACAAACATGGTCAGGTCGACGTTCATATATCCCAATACATACCCAAGGGCTAAAAGGCCAATCATCATAACACCGATTTTCTCGACCATGGGTATGATTACATTATCGATGTTGGATGAAGTTTTCTCGGCAATCAATTCTCCGTAATACACAAGGATATCCTTGAATAATTTGTATGCTACATAAAAGATAACTAAAACTGCAATCACTCCGTAAAGGCTGTTAACAACATCCAGCAGAACATCAGGGATATGTTCCTCGATAATACTTAAAGAAGATACAACTCCATATAAGAATACTAAGACAAGTAATGGAGTTCTTATTATCCTCAATATGATATCATCTACCTCGGTTTTGGTCTTCTTGGTAAATGCCTTTACAATTGGATCAAGAATTATAATTATTACTATCGAAATTATAAGCCATATCAATATGGTCAGAAGGAAGACTCCCCATTCATTGTCAAGTGGATCCGGAAGTGGATTGTCAAACCAATCTATGATTTTTTCTTCTTCTTCCACTTCCAGTACTGTAAGTGAAGTTGTTGCATTCCTCATTTCAGATGGGAGAGAGGATCCGTTGCTTTCGGGTGTAAATGTTAAGGTCACTTTTGTGGAACCTTCGTTCATATTAGGAGCGGTTACAGTCAACGAGACCGATGCAACTTCCCCCGGTTGCGAAAGGGTAATTGTACTCTCTGTATCGAGCGTAACATCCCAATCGCTATTTGAGTTCGAAACAACCACAGTAACATTGAGGGGTCTGTTGTATTCATCGACATTTTGCAGGGTCCAATGGTAGGTTGTGTTCGCTCCTTGAGAAACCACCCTTGAATAACCGTCGATATCAATATCGATTATTTCTACATAACCTGGGTCCGCACTTACCAGAGGAACAAATAACATCAAAAGTGCCAAAGCTATTATCACATTAAAAAACAGGATTTTCCTTACTCCTTTTGTTTTCACAGGCCGCATTCTACCTCTCCCCTATCGTGACCGCTAATGTCAATATTATATGTATATCTTTCTATCAATCCAATGAACGGTTTAGTGAAGTTATGGGGCTTATAAATACCTAAAATAGAATACTTGACACATAACCCATGGTCAATGATCCAATCAATGCAAAGGCACAGCCAAAAAGAAGGATGTAACCGGCTTTTCTCCGGACCTTTTGCGGGATATCTTTCAGTTCCTTAAACACTAAAAGACCCCAAACTGCACCCACTACTATGACAACTCCCTGAATCATGGGTGCCCCAATAGAGACTCCTACATACGTCATACCGATTATGGCACACACCTGCCCCACACCCCATATCATACCCCCTGAGACTGCAAAAAGATGCCATTTTTTCACTGCCCTGCGCCAAATGATAAAGAACTTCTTTCTAAGCCATATGAATCCGAAAATTACCGCACCAAGCAGGGTACCTATACTCAAAAAGAACACAGCCATATAAGGAGACCAGGTCTCTGAACGAAGGGATGCCAAAACTGGTACGTTATAGAAACCAAAGAACACTGCTGAAAGAGCAGCGGCAATCAAACCCCCCCTTACATCCTTAATCTCTTTTTCTTCCTTTGAGGTGGCGCGGGTTGTGAAGACTGAACCGATAAGGACACTTGCGATGGCCAAAACGAGCATCACCATTATGACAAAATCAACACTACGCAGCTCACCCAGGAAAATAATACCGGAAATGAAAGCGCCCACAACCACCAAATTAACCAAGGGGAAGGTTCTGGATATGCCTATCTTTGATATGGCAGAAAGAATGAATATATTACCCAGGCTCCAGATCACCCCTGCCAAAATGCACAATACCATGTTCCATGGCTCAAATTCGATGTTGGGGACATCACCCGGAAGGTGGAATACCATGGATATTATTGCTATTATCATGGAAACAAGAGCTATCCCGATTATCATGGATAGATTGTAGGCCTTGGTATCGAATTTCTCGCAGAACTTCTGGGGCACGAACTGGGAGCCGAAGAGTAAGCCTGCAAAAATGAAGGCAACAATTGGCAGAAGAGATGACATCGGGGGTGGATAATGTTGGTTTGCTTAAAGGATTTTGGCTTGGATTTTTTAACCTGTTGGCATATCCCTCCAAAGCTCCTTCCTTCTCGCTTCCAGTATCTCGTTCTCCTTTCCAAGATATCCCGCGAATGTCGAAAGCGTAACATTCCTCTCCTTTGCAACCACAAAAGCGTCTTCGAGCCTCTCATCCCACTTCAAATCCCTGAGAAGATGATGGTCCACTACAAAATTCTTTACCCTGGTCTCCTTCATGATTCTGATTATATTCTCAATACTGACTTCAAGGCTCTTTTTTGAATACCTGTACCCAAGCATATAGGACATGGGACCATCGCAGAAAACCGTCCTTGGTTTTTCATCCAATATAAAATCGGCTTGCTCATCCAGACATGGACCCTGTACATCAGAGGTGTGCAGGAATTTTTCCCTGCCTTCTCTTATGCAAACCTCTGTGACACAGCCCAATTTCGTGCTTGTGCCATGGGGAACGGCTTTTGAAAATCGTATCTTGGTTTTTCCGAAAGAGAACTCGTTTCCATCCGAGAATTCTATCTTTTTTGGTAGGTCTTCCAACTCCTTCAAAAAGAAAGATGCTCTTTTCTTCTGGCTTTTGTTGATGTTCTCCTTCGGATGCTTTGTAAGAAGGGTTTTGTTTCTATAGATTCCGGGCTCATCCGGATCGTGATGATCGTAATGATAGTGTGTGACAATTAAAACATCAGCTCTTCTTGCATACCACTTGATCCTTTTCCAGTGTTTATCCAGCATTTCATGTTCCAAGGGATGCGGCTCGTGACCATACCTATACGGCCCCAGAGCAACAGCGGCATCGATTACAATCTTACAGTCCCCGGTCTCGATGTAAGTGGCCATGCTCCTGGTTCCCATACTGTCGGCAGCAAGTGGAACGATTTTCATTTTAACCCTCGCCCATGTATTAAATAATAAAACGTGTAATTCCCAGAAATCATTAACCTACTACCTTTCCAAAGGCCACTGTACCTGAGACGTTTTCAATCATGACCTTTACCTTGGAGCCCTTTGCAGTTCCCGGGACATAGATGATAAAGTCACCTTTTTTTGCCATGCCGTCGCCTTTTCTCCCCACGTCCTGGATCATGAGATCATAGGTCTTGCCTTCTTCTATGGCTGCCTTTGGTTCTGGACGGCTGCTTGCCTTTCTTACCTTGACTGGCCTATGGGCACCGCAGGCATCGCATTCCAGAACCAGCGTTCTGCCGTCCTTTATGAGCTTTGTATCGGGTCTTTCGCATTCCGAGCAGATTACGAAGGTGGAAACATAGCTTGCTATTCTATCCTTGATCTGTTCGGTTGAAACCCTTCCCTTGAAAATGACCCTCTTGCCTTCGCTTGAACCTGCAGTTCCAAGTTCCTTGAGAAGGTATGCAAGGATATCTGCAGGTTCGCGATTCACAGCACTTGCAATGTCGGCAAAATTCCGAAGCACGGTGGTCTTGCCCTCGATCAATACCTCCAATTCAGGCACCTGGAATCTCGCATGCTCGGTTATTGCCGAGGGAAGTTTGTCTCTTGCCCTTTTGAGCAGGGTCTTGTAATCATATTGTTCTGACATGTTGGATGTGAAAAGG
This sequence comes from uncultured Thermoplasmata archaeon, assembly GCA_965372465.1. Classification (GTDB taxonomy): domain Archaea; phylum Thermoplasmatota; class Thermoplasmata. The sequence goes on from CBDVCK010000005.1 coordinate 36,402, forward strand.
CTGTACCACATATAAAACCTTTGGTTTGGACGGGTGGTGGGAAAATGTAAATTTCTAAGCGACCTTCGGTATCTAAAGGACTTCGCCCTTATGAGTTATATTCCATTTCTAATCAGTTTTTTCGGATTGGTGTGAAACAAATGGAGTATGGTTATACATTACAGATTAATTGCCCTGGGATAGAATTCCAAAAATGGAAGGACAGGCCACATTTATGTCGGGGATACTTATCCGAAATCAATGGTGAAAGGGTACATTCACCGACCTCTCTCTTAAAAGTATAAATAGACAGGATATTGTTTCTTAGCAATAATATGAACTGAGGCGAATGAAACATGAACGTAGAGGTTAAAATTAGCAAAATGGCAAATGGGAAGATAGGGATTACTTTCCCATACAATCCAAATTATATTGCAGAAATAAAAACTATCAGAGGACATAGATGGCATCCTGATACGAAGTATTGGAGCTTTCCATCAGGCGATGATAATTTTAGGAGAATTCTCTCTGTTTTTGATGGAGAAAGAATTGGGATTGACCCTGCTCTTCGGGCGAGAGAGGGGTGTTTCGATGATTTGCGGAAAGAACTAGTGGCCAGGAAATACAGCCCTAAGACGGTAAAGTCATACCTCCATTACAATGAAGAGTTCTTGAAATTCACAAAAAAGATGGCCAATGAGGTTACAAATGAAGATATAAAGGATTATCTGGTTTTTCTTGCTGAAAAGAAAGATGCATCTACCTCAAGTTTGAACATTGCCATTAGTGCTTTGAAGTTCTATTACGGTGAAGTTCGAAAACAAAGCTTCATCTACGAGATAAAGAGGCCTACGAAGGATAAAAAACTGCCTGTAATTTTAAGTCAAGAGGAAATTGCAGATATCCTCTTGTCAGTTGCCAATCTCAAACATAGAGCCATTTTAATGCTTACTTACTCAGCAGGCTTGAGGGTAAGCGAAGTTGTTAGGTTGAAAGTAGAGAATATAGATACTCATAGAGGGCTCATACTTGTGAGAAACGCAAAGGGTCGGAAGGATAGGTGCACCCTGCTCTCGAATATTGCTCTCGCAGCTGTAAGAAGATATTTAGACGAGTATAATCCAAAATGCTGGCTCTTCCCAGGCGCCGATCCTAGAAAGCATATAACCACCCGCACAGCACAAGCCATTTTCGAGCGTGCCTACAAAAAGGCCGGAATCAAAAAGGAAGTTAGTATTCACTCTCTAAGACACAGTTTCGCCACCCATCTGCTGGAAAACGGGACCGACCTTAGGTACATTCAAAAGCTGTTGGGACACAAGAGTAGTAAAACGACAGAAATATATACACATGTAAGCAATTGGGTGTTGGGCAGGATAAAGAGTCCTTTGGACTCCCTTGTTATGGACCAACAGGAGGGTACATTAGAGCACTGAAAGCGCTGTCGCCCAAAGGAGATATAGACGAAATAATTCGCTTATACTCCCAAATTGGAGTGATAGACGAAATGTTTCATATATGAACGAGTTGTGCAAAATGCTTCGGAATCCATTTAGACCACCCCAACCCCGTCTGCGAGTAATGATATTTGTTTTTCTATACAAAATAGATTAAAATAAATACCTGTTCTATTATTTTCATATAATCTAAATTGGTGATTAACTGACAAAGAAAAAGATTTATACAAATTTCAAGATTGAATTAAAAGAAATTAGTCCAACGGCAAAAAATTGGGGTACAATAACATATGGTCACACAGAATCTATAGAAATTCAAATCTCATATATGGTTGAAGATAAGCCTATTTCTTTTTTATCAACTGCTGATTTAGGACATATATATCGAATAATTGAAAGCTATATTGAAATTAAAGAGAATGAAATTTCTGAAACTATACTTGGAAGCCCTACACCAGTAGGTTGTATTGTCCTTCTAAAAAAAGTAGCAAATCATCGTATTCGATTGGTCTTTTTAGCATCAAAAACAGAAGTTTTTAATAGACCTGAAAATACATATTATATGATATTTGTTGAATTCATTGAATTTTTTAATGCTGTAATGAATTTAAAGGATGAACTAATTCAACAGCTAGAAAATATAGATCCAAATGATAAATATAATCGAAGAAATGATTTCTATGAATTATGGAATGGAATTGAAAATA
>CBDVCK010000006.1:0-36257 GCA_965372465.1 uncultured Thermoplasmata archaeon
CAAGAGCACATACATTTGAAAATGGTGGTATCCTGCGGTTTTCTGCGGATGAATCTTCAATCTTTTTCAATGTTACATTTTTCCAAGGCCATCTTAATAAACGAACGAAAATCTCTTTCTCTAAATGGTTTTAATAAAATTCCAATGGGGTCTGTTGCTTTTGCCCGTCTTAATGTCATCTCATCCGCATAAGCCGTAAGAAAAGCCACTGGAATATCAAAACGCTCCCGTATCTCCTTTGCAGCATCGATACCGTCCATATCCCCATTCAATTTAATATCCATGAGGATAAGATCCGGTTGCAGCTTTTCAGTTTTTTCTATGGCGGCCTCTCCTGTGGATACGATAGTGGGAGCTTCATATCCTAATTTTATCAAATTGCCTTGAATATCCATTGCAATGATGATTTCGTCCTCAACTACAAGGATCTGCGGTTTTGTCATTCTCATTCCTCCTACTATTGCTCCTCCTTTGGAAATTCGATTTTGAATGATGTTCCACCATTTCTGTTAAGGGTGATGGTACCTCTCAACTGGTTGACCAAGGTATTCACTAATTGCAAACCCAGGGAGTCCGTGTTCTGAAAATCCAAATCCTTTGGAAAACCTATGCCATTATCTCTGATTTCTAGGATCATCTTATTATCATCTTCCGGATGAAGGTCTATTTGGATTTCACCTTGTTTACCTTCAGGGAAAGCGTGTTTGAGGGAATTCGAAACCAGTTCATTAATAATCAAACCGCAGGGAATCCCCCTATCGACACCCAATGTAACATCTTTTACAGTAATGTTCCGTTTTACCGAGGTGGAACTGACTCTGTACGATCTGAACAACTCGGCTGTCAAATCATATATGTAATCATCAAAACCGATACTGCTCAAATCCTTTGATTTATACATCTTTTCATGAATAACTGCCATTGTCTGGATTCTATTCTGGCTTTCCTTTAACATCTCTTTCGCAGTAATATCTTGAAGATGCATGGACTGGAGACTGAGCATGCTTGAGATGACCTGGAGGTTATTTTTTACACGATGATGGATTTCTTTTAAAAGGACCTCCTTCTCCCTTAGCGACGTTCTGATCTGTTCATCTGCTTGCTGGCGTTCTGTAATATCCCTTGTAATGTTACATATCAATTTATCTTTCCCTGTCCTTATGGGAAATGCAGTGGAATGGATTATCTTCCTCTTACCATCCAAGGATTGTATTTCCTGATCCAATGCATAAGGTTTTTCTGGTTCATACTCGGCTTTCAGGAATTCCTTCATACCTGTTTTTATGAATTCATGGATAGTCGGATCATTTCTCTTATCCTCAGGAATTGTCTGAATCTGCATTTTCCATAAAGGGTTGTCAACTGCATTATCGTGTGAAATTCCAGTAATCAGCTCCATACATCGATTCCAATCAAGCACTATGCCCTCATCATTCATAAGAAGGATGCCATCTGAGGATTGCTCGATGACACTCCTAAATTTCTCCTCGCTTTCACGTAGCGCATCCTCCATCTTCTTGCGTTCCGTGATATCCAGAACGATCCCTCTTACCCCCACCGGTTCGTTGTCGCGGATGATGAGGGAGGTATACATAAGAATGGGCACCGTGGTGCCGTCTTTCTTCAATCCTAAGTATTCGTGGTCCTGGAAATCCTCACCCGCCAATTCCTTCATGAAATTCTTCAAAAGCCGACCCCTGTCTTCTGGGGCGATTAGATCGATATTAGTCACACCATCATCGATATCTTCCTGTGTGTAACCAAAGGTTTCGAAACCACTACGGTTGCTGTATATGAAATTACCCTCTAAATCTGTTTCGAAGATTGGCTGCGGTAAGAGGTCAGCCAAATCACGGAACCGTTCTTCGCTCGCTCTCAGGGCCTCCTCCGCTTTCTTGCGTTCCGTGATATCGCGGAATATTCCCCTTGTGGCAATGGGTTTGCCATCCTTGAAACGTGTGTTGGCACCCCCTTCAACTATGATCTCCCTACCATTTTTAGATACGAAGACGGTCTCAATTTTTCCGACTGTATCACCAGACATCACTCGCTTAAATATTTGCATGCAGTGTTCATGGCTATCGGGATGGATAATATCGAACAGGTTGAGCCCTGCGACTTCCTCCTCGCTGTAGCCCAGTGTCTCTCTCCATGTTTTATTGACGTATAAGAACCGCCCCTCTGGTGTAACGCTTTGAATTAGGTCCGTTGCATTCTCGAACAGATCCCTGTATTTCTCCTCACTCTCTTTCAGTGCCTCCTCTGCCAGCAAACGAGCGATTGTACTTCCAATTTGTGATGAAATAGTTTCTAGTGCATTACGAACGGCTGTAGGTATCTCGTCTTGCGTATGAGAAGCGAGGTTTAAGGAACCAATTACCCTGCCTTCGTGAGTCACAGGGATGACGGCGAGGGCATGTAATCCTTCTGGTATACTGTTTGTATCTGGGGACAATTTCAAATCAGGATATCTCACATAAGCGGGATCCCCTGCCATAACCAGTTGGGTGTTGGGAGATTCAGCATTGTAATGAGAGGCTGCTTCGACAAACTCACTTGATAATCCTTTAGCGTACAACAGATTTAGGTCACCTGTTTTCTTATCAACAAGATACACTCCCCCGGAATCCAATCCTGCAGCGTTGATTGCAGTCTCAACACAGATTTTCACAGCCTCTTCTAGGTTTGTTATAGCACTGAGCGACTGCCCTAAATCCCGTTGTATACAGGTTTGTTCCTCAACAAGTTTGCGCTCTGTGATGTCTCGGCCAACTGCAAATAATCCTCTTGATTCACCGATCTCGTCTTTTAAGGTCTGAGTGTGCAAATCGATAATTTTTATTGTCCCGTCTTTTAAAATCATTTCCCTTTCACCGGTCCATTGACCATCAACAAGGGTCTTTTCAAAAATATCCGTGTTAGATATATCTCCTTGTTTGTCTGGGAAAATATCGATTTGTTTTCCTATCAGTTCCGATGTAGTGGTGCCCAAAGCTTCTACAATTGCAGTATTGGCGTATGTGATCCGTCCGTTCAAATCTGCAGAGATAATGAATTCTGAGCTTTGATTAAGAAGCAGTGCCTGAAAGCGCAAATCCTCCTCAGCTTTCTTTCGCTCGGTAATATCTCTTACAATGGAGATGATATGAGGTTGGCCTTTGAAATATAAAACCTGAGCATGAACTTCAACAGGAATGTGGGTTCCATCTTTGCTCAAATGAATCTGCTCGAACATTACATCCTGGCCTTTCTTCAACTCCTCAACAATATTCTTCACGTCGACATCAGATTCCGGCGCGTCAATATCTCCAATTTCCATGGTTAAAAGCTCGTCTTTGGTATAACCCAGCATTTGACATGCGATGTCGTTTGCTTCAATTAATCTGCCTGGCCTACCATCACCTGTAATATGGTGCACCAAAACGGCATCCGTAATTCCACTGAAAAGTGCATTGTATCGTGACTCGCTCTCTTGCAGTGCTTTTTCTGATTGTTTTCGCTCGGTGATATCATACGATATGATCTGAATACCAAATATTTCACCACTGGAATCTGTGACGGGTTGATGCAGTGACCAAAACCATCGAGAACCCGTGGGAAGGTTCACTGATATCTCCTTAGACACGTCTATCCCTGTATCAACAATTTGGTGGTATATCTCGCGGAAAGAATCATCAAGATCAGGTATCAGCTCAAATATCGATTTTCCTACGCAGGCTTCAGGAGATAGATTCAGATTCTTGGTTCCCGATGCATTGATCATTAGAACAAAGCCATCTCTGTCTAATATTGTTATTGGATTGGTAGAGCCTTCAAAAAGCGCCCTGTACTTCCCCTCACTCTCAGACAGCGCCTCCTCACCTTTCTTACGTTCGGTGATATCCTGCACCGTCCCAATGGATCGTATTGGATTTCCATTTACATCATATTCTGTTCGGCAGATTTCATTTACATATTTGATTGTCCCATCTTTGAGCAGTAATCGATGAACGATATTGTATGGAGTGTGGTCTTTCACAGATTCGTTATAAGCTTTATTAACATACTCTCTATCATCAGGATGGACCGCGTTAAGAAAATCGTCATAAGATGCGCCAAATTCATTTGGCTTGATTTCAAAAAGGCTGTATATTCCCTCCGACCAATACAAGGTATTTGTTATCAAATCCATTTCCCACTGACCAAGACCTGCGATTTCCTGGGATTCTTTCAGTCTTCTTTCGCTCTTTCGCAATGCATACTCAGCTTGCTTGCGTTCCGTGATGTCCCTGGAAATCACCTGGAATCCGATTATATCATTATCTTCTTTTATAATTGAATTTATGACGCTAATCCATCGTTTTTCCCCATCTCTTCTTATTATCTCAAGTTCGTAAGCTTCATCCACAATCCCTTGTGAGAGCTCCATAAATTTTCTATTCAGTTTAGGTAAATCTTTAGGGTCTAAGGTCATAAGTTGCTGAAAAGGCTTCCCAATGATTTCCTCCCTCTTGTAACCTACTAAATCCCCCGTAGATTCATTACAGTCGATGATCACACCCATTTTATCCAATAGCGTAATTGAATCTGGCGAAACCTCGAAAAGAGTTCGATATTTTTCCTCGCTCTCCTGCAATGCTTCCTCTGCTAACTTGCGTTCGGTTATATTTATTAAGATACCCTGTACCCCCAGGACCTTATCATCCTTTTTAATAGGTTTGCTTGAAGCCTGAATCCAACGAACTCCCCCGGATTTTGTGAGAATTCTATACACCCCAGGTTCATTTCTTCTTTTTAGATTTTCCTTAAAACGTTTTTCCGAATAGCTCAAATCTCCCTGATAGATGAATTTTGTAAAACTTTGACCTATGAGTTCCTGAGGCTCATACCCCATAAGGGTTTTTATGTAAGGACTGATATAGATTACGATTCCTTTTTCATCAACAGCATATATCACTTCATTGATGTGTTCAACAAGATAGCGGTATTTCTCCTCGCTTTCTCGCAGTGTTTTCTCTGCAAGCTTGCGCTCTGTGATATCCCTTGCGATCCCCTGAATTGCAAAGGGTTCACCGTCCTTATAAAGTAATGATGCCAAGGTTTCTACCCAAATGATTCCCCCATCTTTCTTATTCAATCTGAATTCGGATGGTTCTTTTTGTACCCCAGTTTCTATCAACTCTTCAAGCTTTTTAAAGGCAAGTGGTAATTGATCCTCTGAAAGCAAAGAAGCATAATTAATGGAGGGGATTTCTTCTTTTTTATAACCCAGCATATCCAGGGCCGATTGATTTGCATCAATAATATTACCATCGAAATCATTGATATAGATTCCATCTCGCGAGCGTTCAAAAAGGGCCTTGTACTTTTCTTCTGTGGAGATTAATGCCTCTTCAGCACGCCTGCGCTGTGTGTCTCCCTTTTTTAATTCAGTGACTTTTTCTCGTAACTCCTCTAATTCAGACAAGAGCTCTTCTTTCGACTTCTCCTCGCTCAAGGTTTCCACCCCCGTGTAATTGGTAATCTCCTTTGAAAGTTTTAATCCGAACACAGATTGGTTTACCCTAGAAAGGTAAACGTATTTATGCCTCCAAAACACCTTATTATATAAACCCAAAACGAAGGACTTTTAACATATCATCCATTGCTTTCGCTCAGGTCAATAACTTCAACTTTCTTATTTTACTTATATTTTGTTATACCATTTTCTTAAAAGATTTTTAGTAAAAAGTATAAATTATCTATTTTATTTATACATCATTGATCTGGCCACGAACACAACGTTTTTAGACAATAAATTAATATACATCCACAAAATATTGTGATTCCTATGAGTGGAAAATATAGGACGTTGTTATTCGTTGTTCTGCTGCTCACAGTCACCCTCGCAAACACGGGCTGTTTTGAACACGAAACTCCGCCGCCTGTTTTGGGAGATTATGCAAAGCACTACCTCCAGGGCTCAAAGTACACAAGATTGATTATAGAAATCGATTATGTGGATGGTTATGCACCATCCCCCCAGGCCATGGATAATCTCAGGAACAGGATAAACTCCTACTGCGATAAACAGGAGGTACTGATTCTCAAAAAAAGTTTTACAACTGCACAATCCACCTATTCTGATGAGGACATAGAAAATCTTGAGGAAAAGCACAGGGATTATCGCAAAAGTGGTAAGGACATCGTAGCCTATATCCTCTATCTAAACGGAAAATATTCAAAAAATGAAAATGTGTTAGGTGTGGCATATGGTGCATCCTCTATTGCCATATTCAAGGAAAAGATCGATGATATCTCAATCCCGTTCTGGGCAGTAAACCTTGTGGACAATACAGATTACGAGAAATCAGTAGTGGTACATGAATTCGGACATCTTCTTGCCTTGGTGAGTATAAATTATGTCAGTGACAGGACCCATGAGAGCGCAAACGAGCATCATTGTATTCATGATGAATGCGTCATGTATTACCAAATTGAAACAGTATCCATTTCCAATCTTATTTCCCAGGAGGACCCGGAACCGCCTTCCGATTTTTACAGTGACTGCAAATACGATCTGAACAAGATAAAAAGCGGAGAATACTGAAAAACAAATTTTTCTTCAGCTTTCATAGGAGATATCAAAAGAAAAATTCACCTCATCCACCTTTTCGGTTTCTTTTTTCCTTAACTGGCTCAATCTTATTATCTCAACGTCGTGCGAGCTTAGTAACCTGCTTATTCCCTCTATATGGCCATCTCCTACAACCGCAACCACATTCTCGTGCTCCTTGCTTATCTTTTTGATGGATTCTGCCATATAGAGATTTCTATCATCGATTAACACACGCTTTGCAGTGGGAAACTCCTTTCCAAAACTCTCCAGATAATACTCCTCGTTCTCTTCAAAGCGCTTCAGTTCCTTTTCTATCCTCTTTTTTCTAATAAAAATACTTCCGAATACCGCAAATATGAACTTCAACCTCTCCTTTCTTGTCATAGAGCTCCAGAAACTTGTTACTATCCTTGAGGCTTCCATATCGATAAACGCAAGTTTTGCATTGAGAATCTTGGCTGTTTCAATGGCACACAGCATCTCGCTTCCAACCTGGGTGCCGTATTTCTTGGCGATATTCTCCTGAATTCCCGCGAGCCGTCTGTATATGAAGGAGGAGTCCCTACCTCGATCTTTCGAATACAATGCCTGATACCTTGCAGGATCAAGCTCCACACACACCACGGATGGATTACGTTCGATGATAACGTTCTCCAGACTCCTGCTGATATCGAAAACATGCGCCACACCAATTAGCGTGATCATCATCAATTATATGGGTTGAGGGGGAATATAAATATTGTGGAGGGTTCGATGATCTAAAACTCTTTTCTTACCCAGGCACCCTGGCCTTTGCCTTCATCCAAACCTATCTCCATGGCTTGTATATTCGGCGGAACCTCTACAATGGCAAGTAGCCTGCTTAAAATAAATCCTGCCAATTCTTCGGCAGATGCCAATTTGATGTCCATTACAACGACATCATCCAAGGGAAACATGTACTTCTTATCTCCTACCCTTACCTCTAATTCATCTTTGATGTCTATTTCCATATCCTTGCATTCCCCGGGTATGAGTACACGATGATCCAGTTCCTCTGCAACACTGCACAATGCGTTCTTCAGGATAACAAAATCCCACATCATGCCCTTTTCGTTTGTATCACCGTAAACCCGGGCATGTATTGTGTAGATGTGGCCGTGCAAACGGGAGCATTTTTCATGACCCGGAATGAAATGGCAGGCCGAGAACTTTATTCCGGCATCCCAGCCGTTGATTTCAAGACGCATATTATCAGGAGCGCAAGATGGTTATAAGGCTATTAAGTTTACGATAAATATCCACCCAAATTACAGTTTGTTCCCAAAAGAGGACACAGAAAATTATAAATCCTGTGAATGCGAATGAAGTTCAGTGAGAAAAATGGTTGATAAGGATAAGAAGAGAACTAAAAGTATGGGCTTTCCAAGACTGAAATTGGCTATAATGTTCCTTTTGCTTTGGTTCTTGTTGGTGGGAATCGCATTTGCTATCAGCTCCTCTATGGGTTACGGGAGTTACAGCTGGGTTTTTCTGGTAATAATCAGTATTTTCGTGGTCATTCTCAACCTAGTAACCTATTTCTTTAGTGATAAGATGGTGCTTCGGGCCTACAAGGCAAAATTCGTAACAGAAAGTGAAGCGCCGAAATTGGTAAGGACTGTCCAACGGGTAGCCAATCTGGCCGACCTCCCGATGCCCAGAGTGGCGGTGGTCCCATCTGATACACCCAATGCCTTTGCAACAGGGAGAAATCCTAACAATGCAGTTGTTGCGGCCACAGAAGGTCTAATGAGGACCTTGAATGATGATGAACTGGAAGGGGTTATCGCACATGAAATGGCGCACGTCAAGAACAGGGATATCCTTGTTATGACAATCGCTGCTTCAGTTGCCATGATAATTGCCGTTGCAGCAAGGATAATACTTTTCCAGATGCTCTTTTCCAGGAGCAGGAATGTGAACCCACTGCTTCTGATAGTTGCTGTAATTACTGCCCCCATTGCAGCCTTGATGGTACAGCTGGCAATATCCAGAAGCAGGGAGTACAAGGCCGACAGGGTCGGTGCCCAGACCATCTTTAAACCATTGGCTCTGGCCAGTGCCCTGGACAAATTAGAGAGAAGTAATAAAAGAAGACCTATGAGAAAGGGAAGTCCGGCTACATCCTCGTTGTTCATTGTGAACCCTTTCAGGGGCAGCAAATTCGTAAGTTTATTTTCCACCCATCCTCCAATGAAGGAGCGCATCAGTAGATTGGAAGGAATGGCCCGGGAAATGGGGCACTACTGAATATGATTGTATTCTCAAAAAGCTAAACATTCCATTTTCTTTTTCTTATAACAACTATTCCCACTGTTGCAATAAAAAATATGGAACCTAAAATCAGGAGGGAATTTGCGCCTTGATTTGAATTCTCAGAGTTATCTTGTGAATCTGCAGATTGATTTATCATGTCTTCAGGAATGAGAATCGCATCCTCCAATGTCTTTGGAAAAAATGTCAACATCTCATAACCCGATCTCAAAACGAACAAATCATCCTCTATTCTCACCCCGAATTGCCCTTCCAGATATATTCCAGGCTCGATGGTGATAGTTATGTCCCCGCTTTCGAACAACATCTCATTGCTGGAAGGACTGAGTGTGGGGGGCATGTGGATATAAAGACCTATTCCGTGACCCAGGGCATGAATGAAATTATCGCCATAACCGTAGCCTGATATCACATCCCTTGCCGCAGCATCCACGTCACTTGCCCATACCCCTGCACTGACAATTTCGATTGCAGCTTCCTGCGCTTCCAATGTGATATTGTAGACATCCATCATCTCCTGAGTTGCATTTCCCATGAAGAAGGTTCTTGTCAAATCAGAGCAGTAGCCCATGTACCTGGCACCGAGATCAACAACCACTGCCTCTCCAGGAAGAATGAGATTCGTTCCGTCGTCACTTTCATCGCCATGGGGAATTGCGGACTGGTCTCCCGAAGCCACGATTACTCCAAAGGCTTCCACATATTCGCTTGAACCGTTTTCTGTCATGGCATTGTTTATGGCGTCCACGACATCGCCCTCTGTAATATTTTCGGAAAACGCCAGAAGCAACATGTTTTTTGCCGTCTCCATGCCCATGTCCGCGATTTGCGCTGATTCCAGTATGAATTGATTCTTCACGATATCCAGTTGGGGCTCACGTTGAATGTCACCCTCGGCATAAACACAGGCTGCATCAGAAAAGGCGATTGACATGAGCATAATTAGCGCCAGCGCAGTTGTTATTCTTCTCATATTGAAACAAAAAGGGATTTTGGAACATAAATAATTTTGGCTGGATTTAGGAAAATTGCTATATTGGCACATGGGTATTGAGAATTACTTCACAACAAATATTAAATACCTTCCCCATTACCCCCAGGGATTAGCATGTCCAAGACAGTAGCAGAGGTTCGCACACTGAAAGCAAACCGGTACATGATTATAGATGGAGAACCGTGTAAGATCGTGAGCATCACCACTTCCAAGCCAGGGAAGCACGGAGAAGCCAAGGCCAGGATAGAAGCCTTCGGCATTTTTGACGGTCAGAAAAGGAGCGTGGTTCATCCTGTAAAACACAAGGTCCAGGTTCCCCTCATTGATAAAAGGTCCGCTCAAGTTATCGCCGTTATGGGTTCAGAGGTTCAGTTAATGGATTTGGACACATACGATACCTTCAATCTTCCGATACCCAAAGAGCTCGAAGGGGAATTTGAGCCAGGTAAAGAGATACAATATCTGGAAGCCTTGGGACGAAGGAAGATCACGAGAACCTAAGAGGCCTGGACTCCCTTGAAAATTATCATTAAATCGGAAAGTGCGATTATATGGCATCAAAACAATTTCTTTTTGCCGATGCAGAATCCTCGTACGAAGAGGCGGAATTCGTTATTTTGGGTGTCCCATTTGATGGAACATGTTCATTTCGAAAGGGCACCAGGCTTGCTCCAGATAAAATAAGGGAGGAATCCTATAATTTCGAAACCTATCTTTTTGAGCAGGATATAGATCTGGAGGATGTGCCATTCTGTGATTCAGGTGATATAAATTGTACAAGTTTGAAAGATATGATGGGTGGCGTAGATAACGAGGTGAAAAAGATCATAGACAGCAAGAAATTCCCCATTTTAATGGGAGGGGAGCATTCGCTCACACCCCCTGCCGTAAGTAACTTTTCGGATGTGGGTGTAATGATTCTTGACGCCCATCTCGATTTTCGCGATGAGTATCTGGGTGAGGCGAACTCTCATGCCTGTGCTGCGAGAAGGGTTGCCGAGCTTGTGGGAACGGAAAATGTACTTATACTGGGTGTAAGGTCCATGGAGAGAAAGGAGATGGAGGATGCTGATGAGGCGAACCTGAGATACATTGAGGCCTACAAATTGAGAGACCAGGGCATGAAAAGGATTCTAAAGGACCTGCTGTGGAAAAGAATATACCTGAGCATCGATATGGACTTCATCGACCCTGCATATGCACCAGGTGTGGGCAATCCTGAGCCCTTCGGATTTTCGCCAATGGATGTAAAGGAATGTATCAATGCCATAGGAAGCAGGCTTGTGGGTTTCGATATCTGTGAGGTCTCTCCACCGTACGATACAGGGAACACTGCTTCCCTTGCCGCAAGAATTGTAAGAGAGGCAATAGCAGAGTCATGGAACGCCACAATCAATAAGGACTGGGATAGATTCTATGGGAGTGGGCTTTGAAGGGAGATCCCTTCCCTGATTTTTACTGCAATACCAATATCAAAAGACAGCATCTCTTCCCTGTTCATTAAGGCCCTTCCAACTGCAACCAATTCATCGTTTTTATCCACCACCAATGCCTCGTCCAATGGCCTTAGCTCCTCATCGCAATCCATAACGAATTTTGCAAATACATTCTTACCTTCACGATTGAATTCCACTGAATCGTCCTCAACCATCACCCTCAAGTTAGGGGTTTTAAAGCCTTTATGAAGCCGTTTGGCACCAGGTATTTTCAGGGTGAACATGCCATCGGAAGCCCGCATAGATAGTACATGCTCACCGTCAGAAATCACATTCCTGATCTTACCCGTGTTTTTTGATTTTACCAATTCCACATTCCCCTTGATGAGAACCTCGCCAGCCCCCTTTCCAAACTGCATATCGGAAACACTTTTTACCCTCTGCATGTCAATATCAAAGGAGCTTTTGTTATTACCAATTGAATTCAATATTTCCAGTGTTTCGTCACCATCCCACATCACGGCAAATCCAAATAGACCTCTGTGGGAATGTTTCTCCATGAGCCTTCGCATTCGCTCCAAGACCTCTGGTGCAATATCCTCAGGTATGACGGACTGGGCAATGGGGTACATCTCGTCAAGCTCAATAGGCACAGGCCCGAATATGGAATTGACAATGAAGTGCGCATCGCATACCTTCAAAACAGCTTCGATTTCTTTTCTATAGAATTTGGAATACGGTCTGCCCCCCTCTTCAAAACCCACCTGGACCTTCGTTTTTGGGTGCTGATAACGTTCAAAGAATCTTTTTTCATAGCGGTATACCATGGGGCGGTGTATAGATTCCGGGCCCAAATAGAAAAGTGCGCTGTTTTTACTTGTGGTCTCAAACCTCTCCAAATACTTTTTGTAATGTCGAAGAACGCTTAATGCCGATAATAGGTTAGGGTGGGCTCTGCATCTCTGCTCTACATATTCCCACAGGCTTCCCTCGAATATTGCCTGTTTGATTCTCGCGATTTCTGCGAATGTGACATAAAGGTTGTGCATGGCGATTGCCTTAAAATCACCTTCTTTGTGCATGTCTTGCAGGGTTTTTACGGTATTTTCGCAACACACAGGACATGAACATGGAAGTTCGGTCATATCCACAAGCTTTCTCGTACCAAAGGAAAAGAGCATTCTTCCATCTTTTGCAAATTTAATATATGAGGCCGAATCAAAGAAATCGCATCCCAAAAGTACGGCCAGGCCAAGGAACATGGGATGACCGGCACCGAAAAGGTGCACAGGTCTTGAGGGTAAAAGGCCCTGTTTGGAGGCAATAATGATCTCCACCAGTTCCTTGTATCTGTAGTTCTCCATTAAAGGGACCACACCGCCAATGGGATGATATTCGCAATCCAGACCAGACAGACTCTCGGCGCAGGACTTCCTAAGCTGTGGAAAAATACCTCCTTGAACTGTACATGCCAGCGCCATTTCACCTTTGATACTCACAGCCTCAGATGCTCTTTTTATGGTCTCTTCCATATCGCTTCTGACCTTTTCCTTATCATCCGAAATTTCGGAGAAAACGTCCAGGATCGTGCCAACATCCGAGCCAATGTTCTTCTGGAACTTGACAATCTCTTGAGGGTTTACGTCCACATCCCCGTAAACGTGGCTTTGAAAGGTGCCTGAATCGGTCATTACGGCTCCATCATAATCCAAAAGAGCATGCACACCCGCGCTCTCCGCCTTCTTTTTCAAGTCCTCGTTTTTACGGATGATATAAGCGTTCGTAATCACCATCTCCGTCCTAAAATACCTCTTCATCTCAGTGGGTGTGATGATCATCCGATTGGGATTTATTACCGGCATCAAGGCCGGAGTTTCCACATCACCATGTTTGGTGTGAAGGACTCCGATTCTACCTAAACAATCCCTTGCCCTGAGTTCGAACATGCTTTGAGAATAGCGGAGGGGGATATTATTTTTTGTCTTGGGAAAGGTATGGATGATCAAATTCGATTTAACCCTTCTTTTTCGCCATGAGTATAACCAGGATAATGACCACGATTATCACTGGGAGGATAAGAAATAACGGGTTGAGCTCGCTTGAATCGGACTTATCGCTAGGTGTCCTATCCGAGCTTGCGGTGGTAAAAGAGAACGAGTAACCTGATTGGATATTGTTTCCTGCAAGGTCCTGGGCATTGCTTGATATCGTGAGAGTGTGTGTTGTATCTGCCTCCAGAGAAACGGTAAGGGTTAGCTCCGTGCCACCATTAGCCCATGATCTTTCTATTATCGAGCCTTCTGAAATGGATATGGCACTTTCCGTCACAGCCGCGTTCATGGACTCGCTAAATGTTATTATAACCTCTGTTCTCACAGCCACATTATTGGCATTATCACTTGGATTTGAGCTCACAATTGATGGGGGTGTAACATCCACGTTGGATCCAGTGGTAAAGGAAAACTCGTATGACGATTCCAGATTGATGCCGTTTGCGCTTCTTGCATTAGTGCTGATGGTTATGGTATATAGATAGCTCGTTTCTAAATTTGCAGAAGGTGTGAACGTTACCACGGAATTTCCTGCGGACCATGAAGAACTTACCGTAATATCGGGCGAGGTTGAAATTGCATTTCCGGTGGTTGTTGTATCCATGCCCCTGCTGAAAGTTATCGATATTCCTGTGTTGATTGGTATATTTGTCTCACTATTGCCAGGCGAGGTCGATTGGATGGTGGGAGGTGTTAACTCGCTTCCCAAATTCTTCCAGAATTCCAGTCCTCCTCCATTGAATCTACCAACAACTGCATCCGGTTTTCCGTCACCTGTCACATCTTTTACTTCTGTGCCAATGCGATCGCCTGAAGTGGGTAGACCACCTGAATCCTCGGTCCAAGTACCTGTCCCGTCACCATAATAGACCCTGATACCTCCATAGCTGAGAACACCGCCTGTGATTAGATCTATATTGCCATCCTCATCAAAATCCGCGGCAGATAGCTCGATGTACTCGCCTTCGGTTGGCAGTCCGGTTGATGCGCTGCTCCACGAAGCCGCGTTATTAACATTCCTGTAGGCACGCAATCCCACGCCGGACCCTGCATCGTAGGATGATATGACAAGGTCCATTGAGCCGTCATTATCCACATCCGCAGCCTTTACTCCCGTAAACCTTTCGGAAGGAAGACCTGAAGAGGATTCACTCCATGACATGGCACCCCCACTACCACCGTTTCCCAGATAGACAGAAACCCCGGGATAACCACCTGTGGCAACATCAAGGTCTCCATCATTGTTAAAATCTGAAAAAATGACACTGCTATCCGTGTTCTCATTACCTGGCAGTCCCACTGAATTGTCTGTGAAAGTTCCGGTCCCGTCACCTGTGTAAACATGGATTCCATAGGAAGAACCGTAGCCGCTTGTAGCCGCAAGATCGATATTGCCATCACCGTTCACATCATCAACAGCTACACCTCTCCACTTTCCCTGGGTTGGAAGATTTGAGGATGCTGACACATCAGTAAACCCACCATCCCCATCCCCCTTGAAAACATAGATCCCCGGTGTCGAGGAATCGCTATTACCTGACCCACCCACAAATATGTCCAGGTTCTCATCCGAATCGTAATCACCTACCACAACATCTCCGAAACCCCCGCTTGTTGTGGGATGTGAAGCAACTGCTGTCCAAGAGCCTGTTCCATCACCTAAATATACACGCACCCCGTCTCCATCAGAGGCTGCTATGATATCCTGATAACCATCATTATCCATATCACCGAAGGTCACCCCGAAATACGTACCAGTGGTGGGTAGACCGTTCGATGAATCCCCCCAGCTTGCTGGTTCAGCACCTAATCCCTGGCTGGGAAGGAATCCAAGGGCTAAAAATAACATCATTGTTACAACGAAAATCAGCATCTTTTTCATAGGCTTGGCCTCCTTCTACTCGCTTTAATTAGAAATCCTCCCTTTTTATAGATATGACTTTTCCCGAAAGTGATTTATTTGATAATTATATGAACAATATAAAATCTGGCTTGTATTATCAAAATTATGATTTTCCTGGGTAATCATTAAATACCAATCCAACTGGTTTTCCTATGGCCATATATATGAATGAAAAGGTATGTTGGACCCTGTCAGGACGGAAAAAGATCTTTTTAGTGGATGAAAACAACAAGGTCATAAAGGAATTGCGCGACCTAGGACCTTTATCCAAGTTGGAAATGAAATGGGTTAAATCCAATAGCGGAATGCCATATGAGCAATGGCTTAAAACCAAAAACAAGGAAGCGGAAGAGGAGATGGTTATACAGCATTCATGATTTCATACCGTCTATTCTCTTATTTTTCGGCAACTAGTTTTGCAATCTCGATTATCACAAAAGCCCCTTTCTCCATGGATTGTACCGGTATGAACTCCTTTTTACCATGGAAGTTTATCCCACCGGCAAAGATATTGGGTGTGGGAAGGCCCATAAAACACAGCCTGGCACCGTCTGTTCCACCGCGTATGTTTTTCAAATTAGGCTCAAGGCCAATCCTTTTACAGGCCTCTAATACGATGTCAAGTACATGGGGGTGCTTGTCAAGTACTTCCTTCATATTCCTGTAGGAATCCTTAATTTCGATATCTATTTCGATTTTCGGGAACTGTTCGTTAACCTTGTCCTTGATTTCCTCAAGTATCCTCTGTTTTTCTTCCATACCCGAATCATTGAAATCACGGATCAAAATCTTGATTGTGGTTCTCTCAACACCTCCTTTAAAGGAATTTGGATGAAGGTACCCCTCCCAGCCCTCTGTGGTTTCTGGTGCCATGTCCTGCGGGAGAAGGGTTATAAAGAGTCCTGCAGCTCTCATGGAATTCCTCATCTTGTTCTTGGCGTATCCTGGATGCACGTTGTAGCCTTTTACTGTGACTTTTGCTGTTTGTGCGTTGAAAGTCTCGTTCTCGACCTCGCCGATTTCACCACCATCTATGGTGTATGCAAAATCAGCTCCAAACCTGTTTATATCAAAAAAATCTGTTCCTTTGCCAACTTCCTCATCAGGTGTAAAAGCCACTTTTATCTTACCATGCTTTATTGATGGATCAGTTACCATTGTTTCCAATGCAGTCATAATTTCAGCCACACCTGCCTTGTCATCCGCACCAAGTAAGGAGATACCATTGGAAGTGATGATATCCTGTCCAATGTAATCTTTAAGCTCTGGATTCTCTGCAGGGGATATCGTTACATCCCCTTTTGGAAGTATAATCTCGTTTCCTTGGTAATTTTTCCAAATAATTGGATCTGTGGCCCCCGACACATCTGGTGAGGTATCCATATGGGCCATAAAACCCACCACTGACTTTTCTTCAAATCCAGGACTGGATGGGAGTGTGGCCATTACATAACAATTTTCAGAAACCTCTGCATCCAAAAGGCCTATTTTTTTTAATTCTTCTGCCAACATATTCGCTAGATTATATTGTTTCTCGGAAGAGGGGACATTATCTACCTCGTACTCCGATTGGGTGTCGATTTTTACATATCTTAGAAACTTGTTTACAACGGATTCTACCATAACATCACCAGGCCCATTATTTATAGGTAAATCAAGGTCTAATCTATTATAATTTGCCATTTTATATCTTGTATAATAAAATATGATACGGGCAGTGGAATCTTTTTATGTTAATTGCATTTGAAACAGCAGGTCTCCACTGCCTATTTTTAATATGCGCATGCTTATTCGGAAGCTGCGTATTTATGCAACCCCAAATTGATATGAACGCTGTCTACCAACCATATGGCCGTAGAGGAGTGAATATTGGGTTTATTTCCTTGCCATCTTCGCTTCCGCCACATATCCTTTCTTGTCGAGGTAGTACATGTGACCTTTCTTTTTACTGATCTTCTCTGATCCAACTTTTTTCTTTCTGCCGCGTTTGTTCGATTTCATTGGTGCACGCCATACATATCCATCTTTTCCGACATAATAAAGATAGCCGGACTCTCTTTTAATTTGCTCACTTCCTATTCGTTTTCCCATCAGGAAACCTCCTTAATATATACCCTATAACGCGTTCGAGGTATATTAATTTTTTATCGACGGGGAAATCGAGAGAAACCATAAAAAAACCGCGAATCTCGGGCTAAAATGCGCTTTTTACTCTTATTGAGCAGGTAGATTTACTGATTTTTATTTGATCCTTTTCAATGACCTGAATTTAATTATGAAAAAACGTCGATATCTTTCAAAATATTGTTGAAAAACGATTATAAATTTTCGTCAAATGACGATAATTTTTATATATTCATAATCATATGCCCCGCAACACAGGGGAGGTAAATATGAAATCTGACCTAGAAATAGCTCAAGAAGCGAAGCTTAAACCTATTATAGAGATTGCAAAATCTATGGGATTAGAAGAAGACGATATAGAAATGTACGGTAAATATAAAGCTAAGATTAAACTCGAACTCTTGGAGAAATTAAAGGACAGACCGTATGGTAAGTACATTGATGTCACAGCAACAACACCCACACCACTTGGTGAGGGGAAGACAGTAATTAACATTGGACTGACACAGGCTCTTGCCAAGATAGGTAAGAATGTTATAAGCACTTTAAGAGAACCAAGTATGGGGCCTGTTTTCGGAATCAAGGGTGGCGCAGCAGGTGGAGGTTACGCCCAAGTTGTGCCCATGGAGGATATCAACCTGCATTTTACAGGTGATATCCATGCCGTTGGTGTTGCCAATAACCTGCTTGCAGCAATGATAGATAACCAGTTGTTCCACCCAAAATTCAAGAGGAAGAACCTGCTGAACATCGACCCGAATTCAATAACGTGGAGAAGGGTTGTGGATCTGAACGATAGCGCATCCACCAACATCGACATTGGGACTGTATCAAAGCATGAAACCACGGGCTATCCAAGAGATACAGGCTTTGATATTACAGTGGCATCCGAGGTTATGGCAATTCTGGCCCTTGCAACCGATCTCAAGGATCTAAGACAAAAGCTCGGAAAAATCATTGTTGCCAAAGATAAGGATGGAAAACCCATAACCGCCGAGGATCTGAAAGCGGCAGGAGCCATGGCCGTTGTTATGAAACAGGCGTTGAAACCAAATCTTGTTCAGACCTTGGACAATGTTCCATGCATAATGCATGCCGGTCCTTTTGCAAACATCGCTATCGGGAACAACTCAATAATTGCTGATAGAATCGCATTGAGATTGGCGGATTATGTGGTCACAGAAAGTGGTTTTGCTGCTGACTGCGGCGCCGAGAAATTCCTCAATATCAAATGCCGCATAGCAGGTCTTAAACCGGATTGTATAGTGCTTAATACAACTATCAGATCCCTTAAGATGCATGGCGGTGGATACGAGTTCCCACCAGGCAAGACACCGCCAAAAGAGGTCATGTTCGGTGAGAACGTAGACGCTGTAAGAAAGGGTTGTGTCAACCTTGCCAAGCATATAGAGAACATGAAGAAGTTCGGAGTACCAACCGTGGTTTGTATAAACAGATTCACACCTGACACAGATGCAGAGGTTGAGGCAGTTACTGAAGAGGCGGGGAAGGCTGGAGCGGATGCCTGTGTTCCTGTCACAGTCTGGGCAGATGGCGGGGATGGTGGAATCGAACTTGCAAAAGCCGTGGTCGAGGCTTGCGAGAAACCCAACAATTTCAAATTGCTTTACCCGGACGATATGCCAATTCGGGGAAAGATCGAAACCCTGGCAAAGGAGATCTACGGTGCCGATGGAGTGGAGTTTTCCGAGCTTGCCGAGGAGAAGATGAAGCTTTACACTGAGTGGGGTCTTGATAAGTTGCCAATTTGCATGGCAAAGACCCATCTATCAATAAGCCACGATCCCACAAAATTGGGTGCACCCAGCGGTTTCATGTTCCCGATAAGGGATATCAGACCTTCTGCCGGAGCAGGTTTCCTGTACCCGCTGGCAGGGGAGATGAGAACCATGCCTGGCATGCCTTCCCATCCTGCGTCTGAGAATGTGGATATTGATAAGAACGGCAAGACCGTTGGATTGTTCTAAGGCAGAATTGAGGGGGGACCTTCGCCTTTCATTACCATTGCCCCGTACGGGGCATTTTTTTCTTTTTTTTATTCCTTAAAAAAATCCCTGCAGTCCTTGATTAAATCCACACTTGTTTTCAGATCGGGGATATAACTCTTAAAATGTTTTGCCCGGTTATCGAGGATTACCGCAACACCTCTGTCCTTTTTATCCCTTATCAATCTGCCCAGGGTCTGCAAGAGCCTTCTCGTTGTGGGGGCTTTTACGGCATAATCCCAGCCCTTTTTGAATTTTCTATCATAAAATATCTCCAGGGCCTTTTGTTTGGCTGAAGGTCTTGGATAGGGTATTCCAACAATCACCAAAAGCTCCATCTGCTTTGCGGGATAGTCAATCCCCTCGCTGAGTCTTCCCCCGATAACAGATAACAGGATTGCACCATCTTTTGACCCTGATTTGAAACCTTCCACCACATCCATTAGCTGCGATTGAGTCATTCCCTGCTGTTCAATAAAACATCTTTTATCAAGTGCGAATTGTAAACCGTTTCTTAAGAATAGATCCATGAGTCTGAAACTGGGGAAAAAGATAGCCGTGTTCTTATCAAATGCCTTACTCAGATTCACGAGGTAATCTCCCATCTTGGGTATCAGATTCGAATCCCTTACAACATCCTCGAACCTTGTAGTCACATCGCTTACATATAAAACAATCCTGTTTTCCCTGGGAAAAGGCGAGGGGAAGGTGGCCATTTTTGAATCAAAAGGAAGACTCACAGAATCTCGATATTCTTCAAGTGGAGAAAGTGTTCCCGACATATGAATGGAGGCATGACAATCCAAAAGCGGCTGCGTTACCAAAGCCGGTTCAAGACAGTAAGTCTCAAGCTTCGTATTATCATGATCATGTATTAATTTAATGAAATTCTCATCCTGCTTCTCCATCCAGAATGACAGGAACTGTCCCACCGAATGGATGTAGGAACGGGGAAGCAATCCATCCTTCAGCCTTACTTCCTTTATGATCTGGCCGTGTATGATTAGATCGCTTGCCATGGCTTTTATCTTTCTGCTTGTGGTACTGTAGCCCTGCATTAGTTCCGAAAGAAATTCACCTGGGGGAATGAATGCGTCTTCCTGACCCATGCTTAGGTATTCACTCTTAAAAGATACGATTATTTCTTCTATCCTATCCATAAGTTCCGAAACAAACATTCCATCCGATGTTCTCAGATTTCCAAACTCCAAAGCTTCCTTTTTTCCAATCTTGAGTGTTGCAAGACCCAGTTCCATGGATTCGATTTCCCTTGCATAATCAGGAAGATTATGGGCTTCGTCAATGATAAGTATCATATCTTGGATTGCGCAATCCATCCATTCGAGAAATCGGGTTCTTATAAAGGGATTGAAAAAATAGATATATGGAGCACAAACCAAAGCTGCCTCCTTAATCGATGATTTATTCACTTCATAGGGACAGAAACCGAATTCATCGCATTTTTCCACGAACTCTTCCACGGTAGGAAGGGTATCAGAAGCCCAGTTTTTTATATCTGAAATGTCCCCGATGCATATTTTTGCATAGTACTTACAAGATATCTGTTTTCCGCCTTCTGAAATGGACTTTAAAACCTCCATCTTCTTCTTACTGCATATCTTTGAGAGCTCGTCCGGAGAGCCACCCGTAAGTTGTGAATCGTGTTTCAGTTGCGGACACATCTGATGTCTGCCCTGAACACCCAGGCCGAAGATCTTCTCTTTTTTATTGATTTGTCGAAGCTCGTATAGAACCTGTCTTTGTTGGGAATTGGTCCTGGTGAGATAAAGCACCCTTTTTTCGTTTCCTATTGCGTATTCCAGGGCCGGAACAAGGGCACAGACCGTCTTTCCGGAACCGGTTTTCGATTCAAGGACCAGATGCGATTTTGTGTCCACTGTATCCTTTATGAGGTTTAAAATTTCCAGCTGGTTCTTTCTTGGTTCGTACGGGAATAGTGAATGGACCATATGGGGGGATACACCAAAAATGGATAAAAACGTTTACTCTTCTTCTTCTTCCTCTTCCCCATTTCTTTTCCAGATATCATCTGGAATTTCTGAATATATTATGCTCTCTTCCAGAGCCTCTTTCCGCTCCTTCTCTCCCGCAGCTTCCACAAGCTCTCTTATCTTTTCCTTTCTGAAAAGCCAGTAATGTATCCTCCATTCCCTACCATCATAAAGGGTTGTTTCTTCCCTCTCGGTGGTTAGAAGACCGGAATCCTCGAGCATGTAGAAAGCGTCCCTGTCCTCAGGTTCAAGCACATTGTCGATGATCCTATCGCTGTATCCAAAGAAATTCAGTACATGATTCGCCATGGATCTTGCCGCTTTTGTTTCCATACCGCTCTTGTCGATACTGTTCTTAATCGCTTTTGTCAGGTCGTCCACAGTCAACGTTTCACCTGGACCTTTTTTGATTTTTGTCATATATGCCATTTTTAACAGCTCCTTACCCCACATAACAAACATCGGTTATTTGAGACACGCTACAGATATTACCAACTAGGTGTATATATAATTTTCGCGAGTGTTAACATCTTTGTTAATATCCTTGGATTTCATTTCATTTCCCCTATCCTCTTTAAAATAAACTTTAGATTTTTATTATTGTCAAATGTGTTTATCTCATTAATTATTGTCTTTTTATCGATTTCTTTTTCCCTGGAAATGGCAATGTGATCACAGATTCTGGGCAAAGCCCTGATTACATCATCCACTATAGTGACATGGGATGCCTTTGACGTTCTTGATAGGGGATTGAGATCTATTGCGATTACGGTTTTTCCCATGTCTTTGAGCGCCATGGCACGATCTCCGTCCTCGAGAGGTATCAGGATTACATCCGCCTTCATTGTGCCCTCTTTTGTGGTTTGCGCCCTTTTATGCTCTAATTTCGGGATTTCTGCATCCGGTTGTTCTCCCAGCACTTCTTTTGCTCCGTAGTGTCTTAAAAGGTCCGCGATTTTCTTTACTCTCTCCTCAGTTCTGTAAAACAGGTTTATCTCCAGTTTTGCAGGGATGAGTCGAGTAAGTTTTACCATATCTTCTGGAACCAAGACCGCTGTGTTTCCGTTTACTGAGATTACAGGATGCTCTGCCAAAATTAGGTGAAAGGCAGCGATTTTCTCTGCCAAATCGGCTTCTGGAACCGTCTTTTCTCCTAGAAGGTAATCAAAGGCCTCTCCCCTGCCATGGGCAATGAGGCCTGCCCCGGCAACTATTCCTGCCTTCATCCCTTCTATGATCTTCTCCCTTTTCATAAGGGATTCATATCTGGGATGGGATTTCGGGACATGCATGAGACAGTGATTGTAATCAATTGGATTAATGCTTTTTGTTTTTTCATCCCTGAACTCATTCTAGTTCAACCCTGAGGAATATTCTCTTTCCTAAAATAACTTAAAAATTTCATACACTCCAACTGTACTCGATCCCACCAGCAACTCTCAACTTAAGTGAGGATTCCCCTGTCAGGCTTACCGATATACTCAGCTCCTCGGAATCGCTGGGAATAGTGCCAAGAGAGCTTTCAAATGTATTTGGACCGAAAATTCGTCTCATGGCCTCAATCTCCGAGGTTGGGTCCTTTAAAACCAATGTCCCTCCTGAGGCATCACCGGTTTCTATTTCAAAATGGTATATAAGAGAGTCGAAAGGCCCCCAGTCTGGATGACCTTGTATTATGGAGTTAAAAACATCCAAAACAGGTGCTGCGAAGAGTTCATCGAAGAGGTCCACACCCCGAACGAAGTGCACCTCCCCTGCAAAACCCCTTCCATGGGATACCAGGCTCATCTCGAGCTCGGGGGTCCCAAATGGGTCCTCCAAGATCAGTGAATGTATCCACTTTGCAGAGTCATCATACGAATAGACAAGCCTCTCACCATTGGGTGATGTGGCTTGGATTTCCACAAGAATGGTCCTCCCGCTGGTTGGAAGATTTACGCTCTTAATGTCAGTTACCTTGGCATTGAACTCTTCCACATCGAACATCGAAAATTTCCATTCCTTGCCTTTTTTTAATGGAAATGAGAACATGGGCTGAGCAATTCCCTTCTCGTAGACTGATAGATCCTCCATTGTTATCCTTCCCAGCATGGGATTATAATTCAATACGGCATGGCGCTGTGCGTCAAGGCGGGAAGCCACTCCCACCTGATAGTCTTCCCCATCGTCTTGGGCTACCACTATTCTGGATGTGGCATCCTCTATTTCCGGGGTTTTGAAGGAATATGTCCAGTATTTTCCCGCGCTCCATTCTGGAGTATCAACCTCATCCGGAATAGAACCGTATTCTGAGAGTTCAACATATCCTGTTAGAAGAGCGGCACCCATTACGAATCCGATAATAAAAATACCAATAATCGTAACAAATGAAACCGATAACTTCCTTTTATAGTTCATGGCCTTCAACCGCGGTTTGCATATTTGTTATGCTTTATTATAAATGTTTTCATTTTTTGTCCTAAATCACCCCCATTCGCATAAATTTCATTAACTAGAAAGATATTATCCCAATAATGGTCGAAGAGGACAGCATTAAAAAATGGCTTGAGGAATACGATAGGGACAATTTGGTTATATCAACATTATGTTCCCATACGAGCCTTCAGATTTTTAACGGTGCCCGAAAAGAGGGGTTCAGGACTCTGGGTATTTCAATCGGTCCCCCTTCCAAATTCTATGAAGCCTTCCCCAACGGAAAACCTGATGAATTTTTCGTGGTGGACAATCACAAGGCCATTTTGGATAAGGCTGAGGAACTTCGAGAGAAAAACGCAATCCTGATTCCTCATGGCTCCTTTGTTGAGTACCTGGGTTCCGAAAATTTCGAGAAAATCGAGGTTCCCACATTCGGAAACAGGAAAGTCCTTAACTGGGAGTCATCAAGGATCAAAGAAAGGGAATGGCTGGAAAGTGCCGGGGTTAACATGCCCGGATTGTTCCACAGCCCGGAGAAAATCGACAGGCCTGTTGTTGTTAAGTTCGACGGGGCCAAAGGTGGAAGAGGCTTTTTTATAGTGAAAAATTTTGAGGAATTCAAAAAGGTCAATCCCACTGAGAAATACAGCATCCAGGAATATGTCCTTGGAACCAGATACTACCTGCACTATTTCTACTCTCCCATAAAAGAAGAAGGGTACAAACTCTCCAAAGGAACCCTGGAATTACTTTCCATTGACAGACGGGATGAGACCAATATCGATGAGATGTACAAACTGGGTTCCCAGGAGGAACTGAAAAAATTGGATATCTATCCCAGTTTTGTTGTAACGGGTAATGTACCATTGACAATCAGAGAATCCCTTTTAAATGAAGTGTTGGACATGGGGGAAAAGGTGGTGGAGAAATCTTTCGAGCTTTTCGGGGGTATAATCGGACCCTTCTGTCTTGAGACCATAGTGAACGACAAACTGGAATTCAAGGTGTTCGAGGTCTCGGCAAGGATTGTAGCAGGTACCAATCCATTCATCTCGGGATCGCCATATTCTGATTTTGTGGCCCCGAACCTTTCCACAGGGAGGAGAATCGCCCAGGAGATCTTGATGGCAGATGAGCTGGACCGATTGGATGAGGTTCTGAGCTGAGAAAATTCATTTTTATCCTCAATGTTTAAACAGCCTGACTCCTGAAAATACCATGGACACACCGTGCTCGTTGGCTGCTGCAATGACCTCGTCGTCCCTTACAGAACCGCCTGGCTGGATAATGGCTGCAACTCCGAATTTTGCTGCCGCGTCAATACCGTCTCTGAACGGGAAGAATGCATCAGACGACATCACACTGCCCTTGGCTGCATCCCCCGCCTTGCGTGCCGCAATCATGGAGGCGTCAACCCTGCTCATCTGTCCTGCTCCGATACCCACGGTCTGCTCACCTTGGGCAAGGAGAATGGAATTTGATTTCACATGTTTTAGGACTTTACATGCAAATACCATGGTTTTTAGCTCTGCTTCAGTGGGTTTCTTTTCTGTTACAACTTTTAGCTCCTCCAATTTCAAATCCGGAAATGCACCCGTCTGGACCAAAAGACCGCCTTTCACCTTCATCATCTTGTGCTCCACTGGTGACTCGCGGACAATGACTGTTCCGGTCTTAAGCAGCCTGATGCTTTTCTTCTTGGAGAGAAGCTCCATTGCATCGGGATGAAAGTCAGGAGCAATTACCGCTTCCACGAAATGCTTCTTTATCTCCTCTGCTGTTGCCAAATCACAGTCCCTGTTCAATCCAACCACGCTTCCGAAGGCGGAAAGTGAATCCGCAGCCTCAGCGATTCTGTACGCTTCTGAAATTGAATCGGAACTTGCCACACCGCATGGGTTGGTGTGTTTGATAACGGATGATGTGGGCCTTTCAAAATCCATCACTATATCCAATGCGGAATCCAAATCTATGATATTATTGAACGAAAGCTCCTTTCCATGAAGCTTTGTGGCATTACCCACACATACCCCCTGGAACCTGGTATTCCTGTAAAAGGCCGCCTTCTGATGAGGGTTTTCCCCGTATCTCAGATCCAATGCCTTCTCGTACCCCAGACTCATGACCTCCGGGAAGGGTTGAGCCGGTGTAAATTTCTTCTGGAGATAGTCAGAAATAATGCTGTCGTATTTTGCTGTATGCTCAAAGGCCTCAAGTGCAAGCTTGGATGAAAAATCATTTGAAATACCACCACTGTTGTTCCTAAGCTCGTCGAGGATTTCGCTATATCTGCCTGGATTTACAACCACAGCCACTCCATTATGATTCTTTGCAGCAGAACGTATCATAGTGGGGCCACCGATGTCGATGTTCTCCACCGCTTCTTCAATACTTACATCCTTCTTTTTTATTGTTTGCTCGAAGGGATAGAGATTAACGACAACCATGTCTATTGGTGTGATGCCGTGCTCGGCAAGCTGCGACATATGTTTTTCAGAATCCCGCATGGCAAGTATGCCCCCGTGAACAAGTGGATGAAGCGTTTTTACCCTTCCGTTCAGCATCTCAGGAAATTTTGTGTACTCTGAAACCAGTGTTACAGGCACTCCTTTTTCCTTAAGAAGCTTTGCTGTGCCTCCGGTGGACAATATATCCACATCAAGACCCGCAAGACCTTTTGCAAATTCCACAATACCATCCTTATCCGAAACACTAATCAATGCGCGATTTACCTTGATCAATTTCTCACTTCCCTTATTATTACCCCCCTTATTCGGGCTTGTAGGGTAACGGTTTGCGACTAAAAAAACTTGTTGCCATAAACATGTGACCTAATCCATAAATCCCGTATACTTTCCGAAGCCTATTTAAATCCTAAAACCATTGCGGGCAACAAGGAGAGGAGAAAAAATGTTAGTGATAAGCGAACGTATCAACGGTTTATTCAAATCGGTGGGAAAGGCAATTGAGGAGAAAAATGCTGAGGCAATTCAACAACTAGCCTTGGAACAGGTAAAGGCTGGCTCAGATATACTGGATTTGAACACAGGACCAGGCATGGATAATGAACCAGAGGTTATGGAGTGGCTGGTAAAAACGATTCAGGATGTCACAGATGTCCAGCTTTCCATTGATACCCCCAAGCCCGAGGCAATGGAAGCTGGTTTGAAGGCCGTGAACAAGAAGGCACTTTTGAATTCGACAACTGCGGAACAAAGCAGGATGGAGGCACTTTTTCCCCTTGTAAAGGAGTACGATGCAGAGGTAGTATGCCTCACACTTGATGAGAAAGGTATACCTAATGATGCCATGAAAAGAAATGAGCTGGCAATGCTCATGATCACAACGGCAATGGGATATGATATTCCAACGGATAACATCTACATTGACCCACTTATCCTTCCGGTGGGGGCTGCTCAAAATCAGGGTCCATTGGTCATCGAGGCAATAAACATGTTCAAAATGCTTTCTGATCCCGCACCCAAGACCGTTGTCGGTTTAAGCAACATCTCCAATGGAGCAAAGCAAAGATCCCTCCTAAACAGAACATACCTTGCCATGCTAATGGGGGCAGGTCTCACAGCGGCAATCATGGATCCCAATGATGAGGAACTGATGAAGATAGCAAAAACTGGAGACATATTGCTCAACAAGAGTCTGTATGCCCATGATTATCTGCAGGTTAGGTAAAGGGGGCAATCCCTTTTTATTACAGGTGGTTATAATTTTTATTCTATTATTGTAGCCACGAATTCCTCAAGTTTTTGCTGGTAACCATCTTCCAATGGTCCTTTCATGCCAGTGACTTTGATTTTTAGTCCTTCCGAGACCTTTGTCATGCCTTTTTGGGAAAGAAGCTCCTCCATCTTTTGGAGGGTTTTTGTCTTGGGATCAAGGTCTGTTGCTAAAAGTGCATACTTGCTCTCCTTTCCACTAATGTTCATTTTTTTCAGGAATTTCTTCATTTTTCCAGGGGGGTTACCAACATGGGTTGGAGAACTGAAAATATAGAGGTCTGCCTGGGGTATGGAAGTCGGTTTGATCTCACGAATGGATGAAATATTGACATCATGCCCTATTTGACTGATCGTGCGTTCCAGATGCTCTGCACATTTTTTCCCATTCCCATATTTTGTCTCATACGCAATAAAAACCTTCATCTCTTCACCCGGAGGTTAAATGTTGTTCGATTTAATAAATCTTTCATAATCCAAGAAAAATTATCGTTATTCGAACTAAATCTCCACACTTTTGGCTTCTTTCCACCTTTTCCAGGTTTTATGAGCCTCGAAGGATGAAAAGAAGAACAATGCCATTGCGATAAGCAGCTCTCTGATTTCAAATCCAACATTGTATGTTAAGTAACTGGCTGTTTCCAAATTCACATTTATTGTTATAACAATGGAGCCCATCAAAGCCACTAATAAAAACTGAACGAAAGGATACCTGAAACTACTAAAGAAGTTCGAAAATCTCCCTGAAAGAATGATGAGAACAGGAATAAATAAGGCTATTACCGCAAGGGGGATAAACCAATAGAATCCCGGGTAGGAGTAAAAGACCAATGAGATGCAAAAGCAGGCAATCAGGTTGTGGTTCACAACCGGCATTTGGAGTTTTTCAAAAATCCCAGCAGCCCATCTGGATCCCAATTTGAGGAGCGGAAATATAATACCTATGGTAATGAGAAAGAGGGCCATGAGAACGTGCATCCAGGTCAGTGAATTTTCAATCCCGATGTTGTGAACCGTTGTCTCACCCTGCATGTTCACTTCTTCAAGGCCTTCAGGGGTGGAGAATCCGAACAATCGCTGTCCATAGCTTAGCTCCTCGAGAAAAAAGAAGAGAAACATACCCATAAAGAGAATGTAAAAGAGGCGCAGCCGCAATGCATGGCCCTTGACTTTTGAAGTCATGAAAAATGCAAATCCCCAAAGACAGGCACCGAATAGGAATAACAATGCCTGCATATATTCTATGAGTGCATCCTCCTTCATGATTTCCACAGTACTTTCAAAATCCAAGAATGCATAGATGATTAGGATTAGACCAGTTAAGAAAAATAGTAGAAGGATGAGGATACTTATTGGGCATCTTTTCTTTAACTTTTGAATCCTGCTCATCTTCACTCAACATTGAGAATAAAGATTCATGTAAATCTATTTTGCTATCCTTAAAAAATAGCCCCGGGTGGATTCAGGAACCCGCTTTTTTCATAAAAAAGTGGGCCAAATAAAGGGCATCTGTTTTGGGAAATTGATAATATCCGATAGCCCGAAATGTGAAATAATAGCCCCGGGTGGATTCGAACCACCGTCTCGGGATCCAGAATCCCGAATGATTGACCAGCTACAATACGGGGGTATTTGGCTTAGACATTACTGGTATCAAATACCCCCTATTAGTCAGAAAAGTGCCTGGAGGATGTCGAATTTTCTTTTCTTACTACTACGGGGCTTTTTGATTTGTAAGGTATGTGAAAATAAAGTTAAAACTTTATTATTTCAAAAGGGCGGTTCTATTTCTTCTGCTGCTGCTTCTGAATCTTGGCCCAGGTGTCCCGAAGGCCTACTGTCCTATTGAAGACCAGTTTTTCTGATATCGAATCTGGGTCCACGCAGAAGTACCCCAAACGCTCGAACTGTATTCTATCAAGTGGCTTTAAATCCTTAACTGCCGGCTCCACCTTGCACCGTGAGAGCACCTCAAGAGAGTTGGGGTTTATGAAATCCTTGAAATTTGCATCCTTCTGCCCAGACGGATCAGGTACCGTGAACAGCTTGTCGTATAGTCTTACCTCGCAATCCAGGGCATGGGCAGCTGAGACCCAGTGAAGCGTGGATTTAACCTTGCGTCCATCGGGAGCGTTGCCCCCTTTGGTTTCTGGATCCACTGTGCATCTGAGCTCGACAATCTTCCCATCCTCCTTTATGGCTTCCTTGCAGGAAACAAAATAAGCATATCTGAACCTGACCTCCCTTCCAGGAGCCAATCTGTAGAATTTCTTGGGGGGGTCCTCCATGAAATCCTCCTGCTCTATGTAGAGCTCCCTGGAAAAAGGGACCTTACGGGTTCCGGCTTTTGGGTCCTCTGGATTGTTCACTGCCTCCATATCCTCTGTTTTATCTTCAGGATAATTTTCGATAACCACCTTCAATGGACGAAGAACTCCCATGAACCTTGGAGCCGTTTTATTAAGGTCGTCACGGACGCAGTGCTCCAAGAATTCGAAATCTACATTACTGTTGACCTTGGCCACTCCGATTCGCTTGGCAAAGGCCCGAATCGCGGAAGGTGAATAACCGCGTTTTCGTATACCACTTATAGTAGGTAGTCTTGGATCGTCCCACCCCGAAACATGGCCTCCATCCACCAACATCTTAAGCAAGCGTTTACTCATCACAGTATAGGTAATGTTCAACCTTGCAAACTCGATCTGCTGTGGATGATATACCTCTATTTGATCTAAAAACCAATCGTACAGGGGTCTATGGTTTTCAAACTCCAATGTGCAAATGGAATGGGTGATGTTCTCAATGGAATCTTCAAGTCCATGGGCCCAGTCGTACATTGGATATATACACCATTTATCACCTGTATTATGATGGCTGGCATGTAAGATCCTATAGACAATGGGGTCCCGCATGTTCATATTG
Organism: uncultured Thermoplasmata archaeon; assembly: GCA_965372465.1. Taxonomy (GTDB): domain Archaea; phylum Thermoplasmatota; class Thermoplasmata. The sequence continues at coordinate 30,470 of CBDVCK010000006.1, forward strand.
GGGTGAGTCATATCTATCTTGGCCCGTAGCACCTTTTCACCATCGCCAAATTCCCCGGCCCTCATGCGTTCGAAAAGGTCAAGATTCTCCTCAATTGAGCGGTTTCGATAGGGGCTGTTCTCTCCGGGAGTGGTCCAGGTCCCGCGTGTTTTGCTAATCTCTTCGGCTGTTGAATCGTCAACGTAAGCCTTGCCTTTTTTTGTTAATTGCACTGCATATTCGTACATCTGATCAAAATAATCTGATGCGAAAAAGAGTCTGTCTTCCCAATCGAATCCAAGCCAGCGGACATCCTCGATAATGGATTTTACATATTCCTCCTCTTCCTTGGCAGGATTAGTATCGTCGAACCTCAAATTGCACTTGCCTTTGTATTCCTCTGCAATCCCGAAGTTCAGGCAGATGGACTTTGCATGTCCGATGTGGAGGTAGCCGTTGGGCTCAGGGGGGAATCTGGTGTGCACTCTTCCTCCGTATTTGTTGGTTCTCAGGTCTTCATTGATGATGTCGCGGATGAAATCGCGTCTTGAAGGTTCTTTTTCACTCATAATGAGTCCCCAGTTGTTTAAAAGGTCTATAATTGTTTTCATTATAAATATTTGGGTTAAACTCTCAAATGTAAAGAAACAGCCCCGGCCACCTGAGTCTTTAAGAACCCAGCTCTTCAAAGAATAATGTGAAGTTGAAAGGGCTCTGCTGAATTATAGCATTTTAAAAAGGACAGCCCCGGCCACCTGAGTGCTTAAGAACCCATTATATCTCAACATAACACGAAGGTGAAGGGGCTGCTCTGATTAAATGCTTATAAAAGTAGAAGAGCAGCCCCGGCCAGAATCGAACTGGCGCTAAGGGATCCAAAGTCCCTTATGCTACCGCTACACCACGGGGCTTTTCTGATATATATGTTATATTCAAAGCCCCTAGCAGTAAAAAAAGTGCTCGGATATTGTTGGGTTTCCTTTTTTTACCACCACGGGGCTATGATTATTGCGAATTACAGCGAAATAGGCCCGGGGGCTGGAGGGAAACCGATTCTCAGTATTTATTAGATAGTTTACCTCCTCATGCTTAAGACCCCAGGGCTAAATAGCACAATACTGGGGGTAAAGGACTGATGCATATTTATACTTTTTAAATTGAATTAAAAGCCCCGGCCCAACGAATTTTGTTTATACAGCCCCGGCCATCTGAGTGCTTAAGAATTAAGCATTTCCCAACATAACACGAAGATGCAGGGGCTGTTTCGAATATTAGCTATTAAAAGATAGAAACAGCCCCGGCCAGAATCGAACTGGCGCCAAGAGATCTCTCCGCTCCGCAGGAGCGTTTGCCCCTCGAATATTTCATATTCTGCGGGTCCAGAGTCTCTTATGCTACCGCTACACCACGGGGCTATTTGAATTAGCATTGTTGGGTGCAAATAACCCCAAGCAAAAAGAAAAGTGTTGGGTTGATGCTGGTTGTTCTTTTCTTTTCACCACGGGGCTATGATTATTGCGTATTACCAGTGTAATAGACCCGGGGGCTGGAGGGAAACCGATTCTCAGTATTTCCAAACAGTTTGCCTCAAAGACCACGGGGCTTTTCAGTTATATATGCTATATTCAAAGCCCCTAGCAGTAAAAAAAGCAACTGGAGATTACTGGAAATTCTTTTTTTACTACCACGGGGCTTTTACCACCACGGAACTATTTTATAAATCGGAATGGATAAACGGTTATAAAAATCATTGGATAATTTCCTTTAATCGATTAACAACAAAATCCTTATCCAGTGTAGACAGGAAATAACCCAACCTGGGACCGTAATTTTGGTTCAATATAGCCTTATAGACGAGCTGGAAAGCAGTTTTGGATTTAAGACCTTGATTTTGTGCCAAATCATAAATCGCATTGTGGATGGCATCAGGAGTCCAATCGCCATGGCCGAGATTGGTTGATAGTTCTTCAAGATAGCTCTTATGTTCTGGCTCCAAAGGGAATTCAGGCATATCCCTGGCGATGGAAAACTTCACTTTGTCAGGTGCGAAATTATCGAGCCAGAATTTCACACATTCAATTCTCTGTTTGAGGTGTGCCTCATCCATATCCCCCAGACTTTCAAAGTGTTCGGTTCTTTTTAGGATTTTTAAAATACCCTCAAAATCCTCCTTTATCTGAACAAGGCTTACAATATGTCTGTATGGAATGTGAAGAGGGAGTTTGGAAGGGATATCAAATGGCTGTGAGAGCTCGTAGGTTCTTGCCAGTTCCTTTTCGATCTTCTCTATCCTCTTGGATTTATCATCGGATGAACCTTCAAAATATCGACTCTCGGTTGCATCGTATTCGTCCACAAGGTTCAGAATTCCAAGACCCGGATCGAAATCCAGATGCTTGTTGGGATTGTTTCTCAGAACAAAGAATCTGAATACCTCAGGAGGTGTCATCTTGAGCATATCCGCACCGCTGACAACCACACCTGTCGAGGAAGACATGGCACCCTTTCCCTTGAGTTGTATCCATTCGTAGACCACAAAATTCGGGGCCTTTCTTTCAAAAATCTCTTCTGATATCATCTTAGCAGTGTCATATGAGCCGCCAGCAGCGGCATGGTCCTTGCCAAAAGACTCGAACGTGACCCCCAAAAACCACCACCTGGCAGGCCAGTCAACTCTCCACGGTAGCTTGCCGTCATCCTTTCTGAGGTCAGCTTTACCTTCATGACCGCAGAGGCATTTGTAACTCACAATAGGGAACTGGTAACCTGTAATCTCTGCGTTGGTTATCCTGCCGCACTCACCGCATTTTGGGTTGTAGGGAAACCAATTCTCGGGAAGATCGCGTTTCGAAATTTCCATGAGTATTTCCCTGATTCTACTTGCATTATCAAGAACTCTTTTCGAGGCTTCAGCGTACATTCCTTTTGCATACATTTCATGGGAATACATTACTTCAGCTTCTATTCCGAGAGTTTTTGTTGCTGCAAGAAAGGGATTTAAGAAATGGTCTGCATATGAACCGTGTCCTCCGCAGGGACATGGGATTTCTGAAAGTGGTTTTCCCACCTGCTCTTTGTAACTTTTATCAAGAAAAGGATAGACCTTTCTCAGAGGGTCGATTGTATCTCCTATATAGATCAAACGGGCTTCTTCCCCATTTTCTTTCAAACCCCTGCAAATCACCTCTCCGGTGAGTATCTCACGCATATTGCCTACATGGATATCACCGGAGGGGGTGATTCCTGTTGCAATCACATGCTCTTTTGAAAAACCCTGGAGCCTTTTGCTCTCAACGTCAACCCAGTGCATTCTCTCACGCAATTGTGCGAGCCCGTATGAGTGATCTAGTAGGCACACCATCAAGTTCGTATAGTGTTGTCTTGTTCACGATTACTATGGCCAATTGGGGATTTGCTCCCTGCTCCTTTAAATCTGCGATGGAGGCCCTCACAACATGCCCGGTACTAATAACATCGTCCACAATCACGACATCCTTACCTTCCAGTGTAGCATAATTCGAGCTGAAGGTACCCTTGCCTTCATCAGTAACTGGCGGCCTGTAAATGCTCAGCTCTATACCTAGGTCCTCTGCAACCATGGTGGCCAAGGGTATTCCGTTAATAGCTATGCCTACAACACAATCAACCTTTTCTATCTCACGTTTTTCCATCTCTTCCAAGATTATATCAGAAAATATACCGGCGATCAGACCTATACGACCCCCATAAACACCAATGGACCTCCAACCGATCTTCACATCCAAAGGAGGTGTCTCCTCCTTTACATTCCTTGTCAAAAGCCAGGTAACAGTTGCAACTGATAAGTGCAGTTCGTCAGAGATTTCGCTTTCACTGAGACCGTTTTTCTTAAGTTCTAGGACCTTTTCAACGAGAGTGTCTATACTTTTCATAACAAACCCTCCCAACCTAATCGGCTAATGTCTATATTAGATTTTGCGTGTGATAATCCCGACGGAAAATATGATTTTATTCATTATTTGAATCCGATGTGGCTGTTGGTACATCTCTTTCAAGAAGACCTCGAAGTTCGGAAAAGAGTTCCATTCTTGTATCTCGTATGGTTGGACGAAATTCCCGGGCGGTACTTAATTCCTTCAGATTTATGTCGTATTTCACGTTATCCTCTTTGAAATACTCACCCTTTGCCTTAATATCCCCTCTTGGCCCTATTATCGTATTTCCCCCCCAGTAGACCATATTCAACTCAGTTCCCACCAGGTTCGTGTATGCAAAGAAAATCGCGTTCTCAATGGCCCTTGCTTCAATGATTTTCTCAAAAAAAATCCTGGTTGTCGAAGGGGAGGCAGAGATGCAAACCAATATGTCAGCACCTTTCAATGCATATATCTTTGATACCTCGGGGAAAAAACAATCGAAACAAATCAGCATGCCAATTTTTCCAAAACGGGTTTCAAACACCGGTAGTTCACTTCCGTGTCCAAAATAAAGATGTTCCTCGAAGGGCCCAAAGTTCGCAAGGTGCAACTTCCTGTAGCAACCCACATTTTCATCAGGGTATACGATTACTGAGCTATTGTAAAATAGACCGTTAACATCCACTGCCCGCTCCGGCATCCCGAATATTATATGCGTATCATACTCCCTGGCAATCTGTGCAATCCTATTAACAGATGGCCCATCTAGAGGTTCTGCAAGCTTCGTGAGATTATCACGACACATATAACCTGTAAGAAACATCTCTCCAAACACAACCAAATCCGAATCTGATTCCGATACAGCTTTTTTGATGATTTCCAGGTTCTTTTGTTTATCCCCGAGGACACAGGGAAACTGAATAAGGGCTATTTTCAAAGATCTCACCACCTCTAAATCTTGACTGAGATGGTTTTGATTCTAAATATCTCTTACGTATTGTTGAGATGGAGCGGGGCAGAGGATAAGATATTAAACTTCCTGAAAATCAAAAAATTATATTTACAAAGAAAATCCTATATATAAAACGATGTGATTGTACATCATTGCTTACCTTTCCAAATAGAGGATCATGGCGATTTGTATGGAAAGCATTGAAATGAGAAAAAAGATTCTCACAAACCCGAGAAGAATTCTCTCTATCGCAAGGAACATGGGTGCAAATGTACGGAAACCCGAGATGCTTTTTGCAACTCTTATGAACGATTCCCTGCAACCTGATGAATGGTATAACAAACTGGAGGGGATGATAGACCTAATTACCCTTGCGATTATTGAGGCTCTTCGATCTGATTTTAAAAAGCAGGGTCTTGGTGAGTTCGATGTCGAGAAGTATTTTCTCAGAGCTGTTTTGGAACTAAAGCAGTGCACACCGGATAGCATTAAGAAAGCCCAGGCTTCCATAAGAAAGGCCAAAGTTGAGGCAAGAAGGCTCCAAAAGGTAAAAAGGGAGACCGTAAAGACTGCTTTGGCAATCGAGGCGCTGTTGAAAAAAACAAAGGAACATGTGAGAACAGGATCCCCGCAAAGCGAATATCATAAGATTGCGGCATCCTTGAAAGAAGCTTTGGGTGTATTGGAGCTGGGAAATTACGATCTGGCATTACATTTGGTAAAGACATTATCACAAAGAGCTGAGAATCTGAAAGATGTGAAGTTAATTGCACTTCGAAATGCTGCAAAGGCAGGACATGTGGTTGGCAAAGTGAAGGCCGAGGATCCCACCTCCCTTCCCAAGCGAAGCCTTACAAAATTGAATACCTTTTTAAGCACGATAAAATATCTTTTGGAGGAGAAGGATTATCATACAGCCACATTGCTTGCCAAGGAGGTAAAACACGAAGCTGAAAAGTTC
>CBDVCK010000007.1:0-33363 GCA_965372465.1 uncultured Thermoplasmata archaeon
GAAAGTTCCGCCTTTGAAATATCACCTGCATTGCATCGCTGCCTTCCAAGCTCGATATTTTCCTCAACGACCCGGATTTTTCTTTTGGTAAGCTTCATCTCCTTGGCCTCAAACGTCAAAATCACATCCTGTCTTGTAAAATACCATATAATAACAAGGCCCAGAATGATTCCTATTGCCGTGATTATAACGGCAGCAATCTCTGAGGTGGCAACCTCACCTTCGGCCCATGGTTGCGCGGATGCAAGAAAAAGCCCATTTAAAATGTAAACAACAAGGGCAAGTGCTGCCATGACCAATAAAACCGATTTTCCCCATCCCCTGATAAACCAGAGTCCAAGACCTATGAAAAGGAAAATCACGGAAACAATCACCAATACAATAGAGGCTACAGCCAGATCCAGAGAAGCCAAAAACTGGATATTATCAAGAATTGCCTCCGAGGAAGTTGTAAGACTGAACAAGGCTGTTGCAATTCCCAAACCTCCCAGAGCGAACATCAATAGGGATAACAGCATCGTACCTTTCCGTTTGTCCTTAACTAGCTTTACCATTATTTGCACCAACTGGTCTTTTACGTGAGAATGTATAGATATGGCACATTAACTTTTAATATTTTCTTTTTTCGGATAAAAGGCTGCCCATTTGACTGTTATTGGGAAGAAAAGTTAGGATGTAGGGATTTACCTGAAGTTCATTTTTCCCACCTAAAAAAAATACTGGCGGTATCACATTAGACCAAGTTCACTCAACTTATCAGGCAGGTATTTATCGGTAACGAAGTCGAGGCCGTACTTGGCCAAGGCCTGCTGTTCAGCCTTCTTCTTGATTTCCAGCATAAGCTCGATTTCGTTCTTCCAGAACTGCCCCTTGAACCTGGGATCGGAAAGCTCGGCTTTAAGGGCATTTATATCCTGGTCGTTGAGTTTATCTGTGGGAAGCTCGTAGTTGAGTATATCTGATGCCGTTATTCCAACATACTCGGTTGTGGGTGTGGCAAGATACTCTGAGATGTAAGCGGTTTTTATTGCACCGTAGGCTACACTGGCAAAGATTCTAAAGGACCATGGATCACCATCAGTGAAAACGGCAACAGGCAGGTTGTGCTCCACAGAAAGGCGTTTCATGAATCTTCGGGTACTTCTTGCGGGCTGGCCCTTGAGGTGCAGAAGGAGTGCATTTGCTTCTTCGTCGAATCCGTTTTCAACGAGCCTGTCGAACATACCGCCGGTCTCGATGGCTATAATGAAATCAACCCCAACACTCTTTATTTTTATCTTGTCCTTTTCCACATTATACGGTATGCCGTAACCCGAGTCACCCACATCATCCCTGCAGTTGATCTTCTTTTTCTCCCCTTTTCTGTTAATCTCTTCAAGCGTGATATCCCCAATAACCCTTGCTCCGTCCTCCTCGGGTCTTAATTTGAAATCCTCCCGCATGCAGGAGGTGATTGCTTCAAGGTCCTCTGCTAATTTATTGGATTCATTCTGGGTGGAGAATTTTGCATGCTCCCAGCCCTCAGAGATGTAGTACATCTCCCTTAACGTTGATGATTTCGAATTCTCTATCATATCCTCGATGAACTCCATCATGTGCAATGTCCGAAGTAGCATGTAGGCACCGTTGAGTTTCTTTGCGGAGCGGGCACCCATGGATTTGCCCAGTTTCCAGACGTGGTCCTTTCTAGAGAACTTGATGTTTGCCTTGGTTCGAACCGGTATCTTCATGCTGGGTATCTTACCCTTGTCCATTTGGCGGTATATATCCTGTGCTATGCCCTCAAGTTCGGACACTGCGTTCTTGTATCTTGCCTCAGTCATTCTCCATCACCTCCTCCAAAGAATCATCTGCTCCACCAATGGTCTCCATATCCTCTTCCTCCATTTCCTCCTCCACTTCCTCATCTGGGAAATCATCCAGTGTGGTGGGGTCCTGTATTTCCTCGTCCAAATCCCAATCACCTGGAAGAGGCTCTGCACCTATTACCTGTACCGGATTGATTCCGGAAACATAGATTTCGGTCTCGTCGAAATCGTCCTTGTCAAGACCTTTCAAGCGAAATGTGATATCCAGTTTCGCCGTACTCGGGATAGCTTTTAACTCCCATCGTATCTTTCCGCTTTTTCTTATCCTCGCAGGCTTTGGATTGATGCTTTTCTCATCGATTGAACCCTCGGGAACCACGGCGTATAATTTGAACTTCTTGCGGGAGGATGTGTAGTTGTAGAGACTGATTGTTATATTGTGCTTTCCCTTTTCAAATTCCACCAAATCGTCTATCCACACCACGTTCATGATCTTGGTTATGATGGGCTCCAACTTCGGTATGGGTTTCCCCACAATGCTTGCCGATTTTTCCGCGATTTTCGGAAGTATGGTCTGCACGATATCGAATTTCTCCCTTGTCTTCTTCTTTCTTACCTTCTTTTTTATATGAATATGCAGCCTTCTCGCACAAGCCCGCAGTGCCCTTTCTATCTCCTCTCTTATCTGGGGTATGTCGGCAATTGCCTCCTTGGCCTCCGAAGTGAATGGAATCTTTGTCGAGGCAACATGGACAAGTATGACTGCAGGACCGTAGGGTATACCCTTTCCCCCCCTCTGCTCAAGACCGTATCTTCGCCAGTCCACATTTTCGATTGCTTGGGTAATTGCGCACCCACCCTGCAGGTAAAGAAGCGGAACGCGGTTTGCGAATCTGAGGATCTTGGCAGGGGAATCAGAGGGCAAATCACCACCGTGAACAATACCCACCTCAACCTGAAAAGGATTGCCCGAATAAACCCCGGGGTCCCTTGTGACAGGCGGTGCATAGAAATCCGGCCTCTGATTGTCCAAAACGTTCTTCAAACCCTTTTTAATGAGAAGCTCGCCAATAGGTGATAAACAATCAGTTTGCGGGGACATGATCTTGACCTGTTTAATTGCATCTATAACCCTATTTGCATCATCGAGTTTTAATCTGGTGGGTTTTCTTGTAGGTTCGACTTCAGCGACTTCGCAGATCTCCTTGGCAACTCTTGTGCTGATTCTTGAGAAGTCCTGCGTTAGAAATGAGGTCATCCTCTTGGCCTTCGTGGCCTTGGCCATCTTCATTAGGATTCCGAGTTCCAGACCCTCGGGATGGGGTTTGATCTCCTTTGTAGCGGGTGGTATCTTGTCTGTTACTCTTTTGAATTCGGTCTTTGTTTTGTCGGGTTCGATTAACGTGATCTGTGCATGTGGGTTTACGATTGCGGTTCCCTTCAGGTACTCAAATACCGACTGCTTGCCCTTGACATACTTGCCTTTTAACGGGATTTCCACCCTGATTCCGTGCTCTTTTCCCTCCCATATAACGAAATCCTGCTTCAGAACGTCTGGCCTGTTCCGCTTGGTGTCAAGCATTAGAGTGATTTCATTTGCTACATCTTCCTTTAAGATCTTGGAGCGCACCTTGGTGGGTTTGCCTGTGGTAAGCTGCCCGTGCATCACTGCAGCAGAGATTCCGATTCCCTGCTGTCCTCTCGATTGCCTTATTGTGTGGAATCTTGAGCCGTATAAAAGTCTGCCGAAGATATGGGGAATCTGCTTCTTCACGATACCAGGGCCGTTGTCCTCCAACGTCAACAGATACTCGTTTCGCGAAACCTGTTTTAACTGGATGAACAGCTCTGGCAGGATATTTGCCTCCTCACAGGCATCAAGGGAATTGTCAACTCCCTCCTTTACCGCAGTAAGCAAGCTTCGTGTAAGCGTGTCGAACCCAAGGATATGTTTGTTTCTTTCGAAGAACTCCGAAACCGAGATTTCCTTCTGCTTTTTTGCCAGTTCTTCAGCAATGGACCTCACCATGATATCAACTCTCCTTTCGATTTTAATCTAAATGTGATGGCGCTATTCTCTTAGAACTAAGACATGTCCCATCCGAACAGGGGGAAATAGCGCTCTGAGGTTATAAATATTATTGGTTTTTTAGGGTGTTGGCAGGATTTCTTGAATCGTTTAAAACCGCCTTGTATTTTGCACATTCGAGTTCTCTTGCGAATTCGTTTGCCAACTCAATTACAGTTTCTTTGTTTATGGCATTCCGCCTGCCAATTGCAACCCCTGACTGGGATTTCTGAAAACGAAGCTCTCTGATCTTAATTCGAATATCTGTTTGGTTCAAATCGATTATCGTGTACCACTTGATGAGATGTTCCTTTTGGAACATACTGACTTCATAGTCCATTTCTCTTCCCTTGAGAATATCCTGGATTTTATCCTTGGCCTCATCTGGATTGAGTTTAGTGTTTATAATGTAGTGCCTGTCATATGATTTTGCAAGAACATGATTCTCCAATCCAAAGACCATCATTAAAATCGGAGTTATCATGTGAACCATAAACTCTGAAGATATCATAAATTCAACAATCAACATCGCTGCCCCCAACAGGATAAAGATAATTGTGTTGTACTTCATGGCATTTCCCTGATATTTGGGAAATGTAAGACGGGCCATATATCGCAAGCCAAACACGCCCAAGAGAATTATAAATGAACCAGAGCCGATAATAAATGCAGTGAAAAGCGGTTTGTTCACCTTGTAGGAATAGGTAATTGTAAAATCGTAGCCTCTGAAAAAGACCATATGCATTCCCTCTTCCTCAGCAGTGTACGTGAATGTTCCGGAATTGGTATTGTGCCTTGCGACTTTCACATCCTCATCGTTTTCATTAAATGGCAAACTGTATCCTTTTACTATGAACACATCCACATCCTCGCCTTCGATCTCATACGTTACCTCTATCTGGTCACCTATCTGTAGCCCCGATCCATATCCAAATCCTGATTGATCTCCTTCCAAAGTTTCAGTCTCGGAATGAGTTGAATAACCTATGGTTAAAACCATGATGATCATTAAAATACCCAGTACAATGCAAAAGATAAATAGACCATTGATTAATGGATTTGTCTTGATTTCCTCCCAAATATTTTTAATCTTCACTGAATTCATCCTCCTATTTCGAATCGTATTTTAAATGTCAAATGCTTTACTGAATTGAATCCAAAATTATTATGCTCTAAGTATTTATTAACGTTTTGTGGGGATGCCCAGGGATTGCCCCGACTAAGGGAATGAATAATGAAAAATTGCTTGTTTGGGATTTTCGGGAAGGGCTCTTTTATTCTTCATCTGCATCCAAAGAACTTTCTAGAGTTTTTTCGGGTTTAGGTGGAGGTGGTGATGGCGGAGGAATATCCTCTTCGATGATACCCATCTCCACAGCACCAATGCTTCCGCAGGCAGGACAGGGGGCAGAGGAGGTTCTGAACCTATCATCCATTTTGAATATCTCCCCGCACGTTGCACACTGAACATCCCTTCGTAAATCAGCCTGCTCTTCTTCATAGTCTTCTTCTTCTGCTTCCTCATATAACTTACTTTCACTTGTGTCAGGTTTTTCGGGCATTCTTGTAATCCTTTCGGCATTCTCGTACACGGTCTTTGAGATAACCAGGCTTATAAAGAGGAACACCACGCTTATAATCCAGATATAAATCCCCTGAATGAAAATACTGCCAATGCCTGCAAAAAGGTAAAGCAGGATCAATATTAACAAAAGAGCCTTTGCAAAGGTGTGGACCTTCACGATTTTAACAACATCGTATCTTCTGAATTTCCCGGGCATTGTGACGACAAAGTATCCAAAAACCACTACAACTATGAAGAGAATGAGGGGGCATTCGATCCAGCTGAAAGGTTCGTAAAGGAGTTTTTCGTTGGGGTTTGCGTCCGCTCTAAAAGAAGCACTGTAATGGAATATATCTCCGAATGGTGTTCTAATCAGGTAGAATGTTCCTTTGTCGATCTCGATATTTGAGAAATCCCCGGTACTCACCATATATTCTGTATGCTCTATCTTGTATGTTCCAGGGGCAATATAAGTCTCATCCAAAGGTACGAATATGGCATCCAAAATACTGGTGTCGGAAAGTGTGACCTTTGCTTCACCGGAAGGCATGAAGGCATCATAATAGAACCTGAGTTCGATATCCTCTGTTGAGGCATTGGAAGTGCCGATAAGGCCCCTTGTGTCATCTCTAACATTACGATTTAGAAGTGCGAATCTGCGCAGGTTGGCTCCCATATAGGTAAGCTCGGAATTCTCCAGATATTGCTCAAGGTCCAGGGCATACCTATTGACCTCTGTGAATTCCAATTGCCCGTTGGCAGGCTCCTGACCCTGCGGGATATCGTAATTGAGGATGATGGATCCCCGGAGCTCTCTTGCACAGGCACCTGTAACTATCCATGTAAAGTGTCCGCCTCCGTGAACAGGTATCCCTGACATCAGCTCGATATCTGATTTCAGGGTCACAGTGCCTCCGTTTGAGCCGATATCTGCATGTACAGGAGCTGGTAGGAGGCTGAAAAACAGCACAAAAAGTGCCAAAAAGGCCAATGTCAGTTTAAGCCCACATCTTGCCATGGTGTACCCAATGTGTAGATATACCTTCTTTGTTTAAAATATTTTTGGCAATATTATTTCCTCTAAATCCCCGAAAAAACCCCGATTTTTGGGGAAAAACAGTCAAACTTCTTAACCAATTTGTTTATAAGCCTTAATTTTTATATATATCATGAGGATGTGAGCAATGCGGGTATTTACAGTGAAGCAAAACAGGCATCCAAAATGCTTTACTTTTATTTTCGCAGTCCTGGTTCTATTGGGTGTTTTGGGGGTGTTTTTTGCCTTTCCTGCCTCTGCACAAGGGACTAAAGTTACGATAATATTAGATCAAGCAGAATATCAGGTCGCAGATTTTACAGTTGAGGAGGACATAACCATTTATCTTTCAGGTAACGTCACGATAACATCCGAATCCGCTTTATCTACAACGGTGTGGTTGGGTATACACGCCCCAGATGGTTGGGTGACATCAATTTCACCACAAGAATTCGATGTTCCCCTTGGTACAACAACAACATCATTCGAAGGTCAGGTGACACCCTCTGATACATCTGAGCAGAAGGAATATGATATTTCTGTATGGGCAAGTGCAGAAAGCAGAGACTTTTCTCTGATCGATTTTGATTCCCCTGCTTCAGACCGAGGGAATATTCTGTTGAATGTCATCACCAATAGGGTTAAGCTGCTACTTGATAACGCAACACACAAGGTCCTCCCGGATTCTATTGTTGATTTCACCTTCGAGGTCACGAACGTGGCCACTGTTTCCGATACCTTCTTTATCAATCTGATAAATGATGAAACCTTAAAAGACCAGGGATGGATTATTACCCAGAGCGCCGAGGAAGTGGCACTTGAGCCCGGAGAATCAGAGACCGTCATAATCCAGCAGCAGATACCCCTAAATGTCCCAGAAGGTGATTATAAAATCGAAGTATGGATTTCCTCGGAAGGTGATATGGATTCCAAACAAAGTCTATCCCTGACATCCAAGGTCCGGCTTCCCGAGACATCCTCTCCATTCAGGATCGATTGGATGCTGCTTTTTATGGTTGGTTTCGTAATAAGCGGAATAAGCCTTGCTGCATTCTTTGCTGCAACCGAGTACGGGTACCTTGCCTTTATTTCACTGTTTTTACCCCTTTATGTCAGGTTGAAGAAAAAGGATGTTCTCTCCCACTTCACCCGCGGTCAGATCTTTGGTTACATCCAAGCAAATCCTGGAACGCATTACAATGCCATAATCCAGGACCTGAATCTTCACAATGGTGTGGGTGCCTATCACTTGCAGGTTCTTGAAAGGGAGGGCTTCATACGCCCTCTTAAAGATGGAATCTACAAGAGGTTCTATCCGAGCTCCATGAGAATCCCTGAGAAAAAACTGCATCTTTCAAGAATCCAAAGAGATATTCTGGGGGTAATTCAAAAGCATCCAGGTGTGACCCAGAAACAGATTTCAAAGCTGCTTGACGAAAGCAAACAGGTTGTGCACTACCATATCAAAATCCTTGAAAGCTCGGGCCTCATCAAACTTGAGAGGGCGGGCAGGGAGACTGCCTGTTTTGCAGGCCAGGTCAAGTACATGCCTGATGAGGATGTGTACGAGACAGCAGATGAAAAGGGCATTGCCCAGGGCATGCGAATGTAATTGAATTATCTTTTTACTTTCATTTCACCCCCTGCTAAACCTTTATCTATCCTGAAAACAATTTTTGTCTAGGTGAATCTAAATTGCCAAGAACAGGTTATGCAGAACTTCCCCTTCACGGGGGCTCGGCCCCGAAATGGTTATTCAAGAGAATGGTTGGATTGGCGGGAGGCATTGTAGAGGTTCTTGTTTTGGAATACAATGTAAATGAGTTGTTAAGAAGGCTGTCCGATCCCTTTTGGTTTCAGGCATTCTCATGTGTACTTGGCTTTGACTGGCACTCTTCTGGGACTACTACAGTGACCTGTGGAGCTTTGAAGGAAGCTCTTTCTCCCGACAGGCATGGAATCATGGTTGCAGGTGGTAAGGGAAAGGTATCGAAAAAGGCTCCCGATGAGATCGTTTCGGGCTGTGATGCCATGGGAATCTCATCTCGGAAAAGCGATGAGCTTGTATATTCCAGCAAGATGAGCGCCAAGGTTGATAATAGTGCGATTTTGGATTCCTATCAACTCTATCATCACGTTCTGGTTTTTACTGAAAAGGGTAACTGGTGTGTGATTCAACAGGGCATCAACAGTGAAAACGGGTTTGCAAGAAGATATCACTGGCTCTCGGAAAATGTTGATAATTTTGTAGTGGAACCGCATAATGGAATAGTGGGGGAGAGACAAACTCAAAGAACACTGGATATGACCTCGCGTCTAAGTGAGGATGCACAGAGAATCTCAGTTGATCTGATTTGCGATTCTCCAAAGAAACTCAGGGGAATTGTGGAGTCTCTTAGAAAACCACACCAGTCATCACTTTCTGATTGGGGTTTGGAGGTTCCCAAGGGATATGCGATTTCCTCTCTTCTGATGCCCAAGAGAATCAACTGGAACTTTGTTCGGGGTGCCTATGAATTTCAGCCAAAGAACTATGAAGAGCTTTTGAGCATAAGAGGAATCGGCCCAAAGACCGTCCGGGCTCTGGCCTTGGTTTCCGAGCTTGTTTACGGGGAGCCACCTTCCTGGAAGGACCCTGTAAAGTTCTCCTTTGCAGTAGGCGGTAAAGATGGTGTTCCGTATCCTGTTGATAGAAAAGTAATGGATGAAAGTATCGAGATGCTCAGGAATGGAATCGAGGAATCTAGGGTCGGGAAAAAGGATAAGATTTATGCACTTCGGAGGCTTTCTGATTTCGTACCTCCTGATATCCAGAGGTGGAACTGATGAACCCTGTCTAAAAAATGTTTTATAATGGGAAGGAGAATTAGGGTTTGATACAATGAAAAAGGACTGGACCGCAGAAGAGCTTGAAAAGCATTACATAGGAAAGATGAAGGCAGTTACGATTCCAGTGAATGTTACATTTTCAGGTGTGCACAGGATACTTGACATGAAGGAGCTCAGAGACCTACTTGAGAATGCCGAGATAATCGCCCAGGAGGAATGCTACTGCAGAAGGAAGATGAAAAACTGTATGGAACCAATGGACGGATGTCTCAGTCTGGATGAGGAGGCCAAAATTGCAATCGAAAAGGACAATGCCAAGAGGATTTCGGTTGACGAGGCTTTGCAGGCGATGCAGCGCACATACGACGCAGGTCTTGTTCACATGGCCTATACGGATGAGGGAAAGGATAAGGTGGGGATAATCTGCAGCTGCTGCAAATGCTGCTGTCATTCTCTTTCAGCTGCCTTAAGATTCGGTTATCCGGATCACGTGTTTTCCTCCAATTACGTGACCACCCATAACTCTGATGACTGTAATGACTGCGGAATATGCGTGGACAGGTGCCAGTTCGGTGCAAGGGAGATAACGGAGGAAGGTCTGGTTTACCATAAAGAGAACTGCTTTGGCTGCGGGTTGTGCATAAAATACTGCACCGAGGGTGCAATCGATATGGTGAAAAGGAGCTAGGGTACAGGGATTCTTTTTAATCTTTTCAATTCGCTCAGGTACCTCATTCTTCTTGTTTCGTACGCTTTTGTGTTTTTCCCGAAAGGCACATATTCCGAGACGAGCCAGCCTTCCTTTTGCATGGATATCTTTGTTCTATCTGCAAGTCCTCGCAAAAAACCGAATTCGAGCTTTACCTTATCTGCCCGCATCTCCATCCAATCTATGAGTTCGTAATCATGGGTTCCCACAAGAAATGGAACATTTCTATTTTGGAATATCTCAAATAATTCTCTAAATCTACCTTGGATCGATTCAAAATCCGCAATATCACCTTTATAGCCTCCTTTTACAAGACGCACGGTAATTCCCTGCTCCAGACATTTTTTCAGGTCATTTTCTGTGCGCTCTAGATAAGCCTGGAGTGCCAAAATTATGGGGTTCCCTTTTTCTTTTGCATCAAGTGCAGTTTTCAAAGTGAACTCAACCAAAGGAGTGCCTTCCATGTCGATTTCTATTATCACATGATTCTTTTGAGCTTCCTTGAGAATTGTGAGAAAGTTAGCCTTACATAGATCTTGATTTACATTGGCACCAAGTGCACTGAGCTTTACAGCCAAGGAGGCTTTCAGATTCTCCTTTTTTATTTCAGATAGACATGTTTTATATTCTTTTACAATGTGTTTTACATCCTCTTCGCTCTTTGTGCTCTCCCCCAATATATCCAGGGTGCATCTGATATGCTGGTTGTTTCTGAATTTGCACAATTTTACTGTATCTTTCCAATCTGAAAGCACCCATCTATCTTCCTTATCGTCCATTGGTGAGTATAAATGATTTCAGCTTAAAAAGCCTGCCGATTTGATGGTAATGATGAAATAATGTCAATCTAAACTTACAACTTAAATCATGAGGCGAAAAAAAGATAAGGTTGTGTATCGGTCATATACCTTGGACATATTTGAATGAACAACCCACATTTGAAAAATGTGGGTATCATCACTCGAAAACCGCACCTTGCGTTCCTCCACTACTTGTAAACATTCGAATTCTACCATTCATAACTATAGAATTTTACAAGTGTGTGCTCTTGAAGATCAAACATATCCGGCCAAGAGCACATACATTTGAAAATGGTGGTATCCTGCGGTTTTCTGCGGATGAAAAATACTTGCAGGGAGTGAAAAAAATGACCCAAGATCCGGAAATTCTAAAGGTTGTTGACATGACAGAATATCAAGAAGGCGCAATAGTCAGTAGAACAATTATCGATAAAAATACGGGGACAGTTACTTTATTTGCATTTACTAAGGGACAGGGACTGAGTGAACACACTGCTCCTTTTGATGCTCTGGTCCAAATAATCCATGGTGAGGCAGAAATAATAATCTCGGGGAATAAATATAATTTAAAACAAGGTGAATTGATTATAATGCCTGCAAATGAGCCGCATGCATTAAACGCAAATGAACGATTCAAAATGCTCTTAACAATGATAAAGACCTAGGTCCTCCGAGACGGGGGGAGTTCAGCGAAAGACGGGGTGCCCAAACCCACAAATGGATATATTCATTCCAGGAGAGGTTTATGGCTGATGCGAATTAAGGAATCGCATGGGAGCTTTTAAAAATATAAACATCATTACCTTTATGCAACAAAGTATCACAATTAATCTAAGGTCAATAGTTCGATGTGCGAATTTCAATGGGGTTGGTGATTACTGTGAACAAAAAATTCGTTGATTTGTATGGCATTATTGCGATGACGATAATGATATTGATGGCTCTCGTTCCTAATGCCAGTGCCCAGGCAGAAGCTATGTGGATCGGTGGAGTTATTTGTACGATTTACATTATAATGTTCATTATCTGGATAGCAGTTGCGATATGGGTTTACAAGGATGCGGAAAAGAGGGGTCAAAGCGGTGTGCTTTGGCTATTGGTTGTTTTGATCGGGAGTATTATTGGACTGGCAGTATACCTTATAGTTCGCCCTGGGTTTTCACAGCGCCCGCCTTACCTGGGTTATCCACCCATGGGCGGTCCGTGTCCCAGATGCGGCTCGCCTTTGATGTTTGTTCCGCAGTACAATCGATGGTTCTGCAATTTCTGTCGACAGTATTTGTAGAAGTTAGTGAAGTGGAAAGAGGATTTCAATGTCGGATATTCAAATTCGTGATATGGATGAAGAAAGCCAGTATTTTGTTTCCGCATGCACCCATTGTAATGAATCAAAAGAAACCGATGCCTGTGCAAAACACCGTCTTAAATGGCTTATAAGACTTGGAGGGACAGTTATTTGAAAATAATGAAAATTCACTTGATGATGATATTAATGGCAATTGGAATTATTTTTTTAATGTTATCATACTTTTATCAGCCTGTCTTAACGCCATCGGAGTGGGTAGACCAGGTAAATGGTCCCGAAGAAGTGAATCCTCCGGCTGCAGAGAGATTCAAGGATTTCAATCCCGGTGATACCGTTTATATTGAAGGTGAAATCAATTATGCACAATATCTATCCCAAAATGATAGAACAGTGTTTGGGATTACAGATGGAAAAGAGACCTGTTATTTTGCAACAGAAAAGAATTTTTCGAACTTGGCAATTAACGATTATGTATTTTTCAAAATAGAAATCATTGAAACGAGAGGTTCTGACGGTTCATTTATTCTAAGTGGTAATGATCCTTATTACTTTAAAGAAGAGGCAGTACTGGTTGATATCGAGAAAGAGCATTTTCCTTATAAATTAATCTTATTTTCGTGCGGAATAACTGCAATTATTATTGGATTGATAATAGCTTTCACCTTAATAGTGTCTAAGAATAACACCAATTTTAAAAAAAGTGAAAAAGAGCTGGAGAAAGATTCTTCACAAATTCAAAAAGCCCATAAATAACGGAATAGATGGGTTTTATTTCTTTTTCCAAAGCCAAATAAATTATTGCATGAATGTTAACCTGGAACAGTAAATCCTATGTCAAAGATACTGTGGCAATCAGGGCATATGAAATACCACTTGGTTTCATTGTCCTCGATCTTGAACATGGAATGAAATCCATCCTCATAACCGCACACCGGGCATACCTTGAACTCATCTGTGAATTTTACCTTTTTAAGTTCTAGCTCTCCCATGAAATAACCTCATAATAAGGATACAGATTAATTATTTAAATTTTTAGTGCATATGGGTGTCATAGGTTGTGTAATTATGCCGCTTACGAAACCCGAAATCAAGGAGCTCATAGAAAAGAGCAAGGAGCATTACTGTGACGGAGAACGCGTTGATCTCTGTGTCAAGATAGTGGCTGTGGCGAATCTTCCAACACTCCATGGAGACTTTCAGATCATTGCCTTTTACAACAACATCGATGAGCAGGAGCATGTAGCTTTAATCCATGGTGATGTTTGTGGCAAGGAAGATGTTCCGGTTCGGCTGCACTCCGAATGCCTAACAGGAGATGCCATAGGCTCTCTCAGGTGCGATTGCAGGGAACAACTCATAACCTCATTGAAAAAGCTCTCCTCCCTTGAACACGGTATTGTCCTGTATCTGAGGCAAGAGGGAAGAGGGATAGGTCTTTTGAACAAGATGAAGGCATACCAACTTCAGGATTTTGGATATGATACAGTGGAAGCCAATATAGCCCTTGGGTTTCGTGACGACGAGCGCGATTACAAGATTGCAGCCCATATGCTAATGGCCCTGGATGTGAAATCTGTGAAATTGCTTACCAACAATCCAAAGAAGATTGAGGGACTTAAAAAACATGGTATCAATGTGAACGGAAGAATCCCAGTATTGATTAAACCCAATGAGTACAATGAAAAATACCTAAGGACAAAAATGGAAAAATCGGGTCACATGCTGGACGATTTGTTTGTTGATGATTCTGATGAATGATTGTGGTTAATGAGATTTGTAACAATTTACTGGCAGATCAAAACTCGGGAAAAAATAACTGATGCAAAAATAAGATAAAGCTGTTATTCTGTATCCAACGTGGACAAATAAGAACATAAAGCGGGAATTTAAATGGAACCATTTGACTTATATAATATTGCAGAACGACATATGGAATTGATCAATCCGTTTGCCCCTGAGAAGATAATTACCGTAGGTAAGTTCTCGGGACTTAAAAAAGGCAGTAATGTCATCGAATTTGGATGTGGTTTTGGTGAAATATTGGTGCTCTGGGCCAAGGCATTTGAAATATCAGGAATTGGAATCGATATCCGTGAGTATGCATGCGAACGAGCCGACAAGAAGATAAAAGATAAGGAACTCTCCCATAGAATAGAAATAGTGTGCGGCAACGGCGCTGATTATGACTTTGAAAAGGGGGCCTTCGATGTTGCGGCTTGCATCGGTGCATCATTTATCTGGGGGGATTACAAATCTACAATTCGGGCGATGAAGGATGCGATACATTCTGAGGGGAAGCTGGTAATCGGAGAACCTTACTGGCTTAAAGAACCTGTGCCTCAAAAATATAAAGAAGAGAACAAAGAAGTTCTTACTGAATGCGAACTCCTACAAATAGCGCAGGAGGAAGGATTCGATTTCGAATACATGGTACGGGCCAATCATGACGATTGGGACAGGTATGAGGCCTGTAACTGGTTAGGACTTAATCACTGGATAGAGGAGAATCCGGACCATCCCGAAAGACAGGAAGTGATTGACTGGCTTCATAAAACCCAGGAGGAATATCTAAGATACGGCCGGGAATATTGCGGATGGGCGGTTTATATCCTGAATCCAATGAAATACTGAATTTGAAATGATAGATTATTATCAGCTAGTACGATCAGATAGACTGACATGCCAAGTTCTTGAACTATAGGGTACCTCTTAGAATTTCATTAGGAAAACAAAGCTTAAATAAGACAGACAATATTCCTTGTGTATGCGAAGACACGGTTATCCATATGGAAGATATTTGATTAAGGACAAAAAGGTTGAAGATGTTGCATTAGATTTGAAAGGTTTGATGGAGAATTACGGTTTTTCGATTGCCAAACATGATGACAAGAACGAGGGTTCTGGCACACTTATTATTGCAGTTAATAAAAAAATATCCGAACTTATCAAACAAAAGAAACCCTCAGGTCATCTTCAAATGATATTAAGCGGATTTGCTGTACCTTCCTATCGGGATATGGATGTCGAATCACAACGTGTAGGAATCGAACTGTACCTGTGGCCCATCGATGAAGGGATTTTAATGGAAATGTTTGTTCTCCCCTACATGGAGCATCTTGACAAATTCGAGATATATGGTATAACCGAATCAGAGGAAGAAGAGATAACGGATTGGTTTTTATGCGAGCAGACCTGGGAGCATATTGAGCCGCAGATTGTCAAATATTTTTCTGCAGAGCCTGTGCACAGGAGAGCTTAGAAAATAGTTTCGTTGCAAAACAATTTGCTTTCGGTTTTTTAGATGAATGAGGGAGTTCTCGGAGTTTTAGTGTTAAAAAATTCAATTTGTAAATACTTTGATAAATCGCATTTAGTTCAATGCAAGTGTATAAACTAGCTTATAGGTCCAGCCAGGCTATGAACTTGTTCTCGTTTATCACAACATCGTCCTCTCCCACCATGTCAAAGGGGTTCTCCAGATGATCCTGGATGTTGTCCAGGGAGACCAATATGATACTGAACAAAAACGGCATTACAAAGAACAGGGCAAAGGGAATGTCCCTTGACAGATTTGCAAAATAAGGACCGTAGAATATTGGTAGGATGTATGTGAATATCTTGCTGTAGGCTCTCAGTGTAATCGGTGTTCGATACTGATAGATATGCTTTAGACTTTCAAAAGAATCCAGCATTTTGCTCAAATACTGGTTTGCCCTTGAAAAGCCCCCGGGGGTCATGCCACGCTCTTCGCACTCCTTTAAAAAAAGTGAAAGCTCGGAGAACTTGGAATAGATGATCTTTTCTTTCATGTAACTTTGTTCCTTTTTCATAAGGAACATTTCTCTCAGGTTGTGTAAAAGCTCCCATAATATCCTTTTCAGTTTTTCTAAATCACGCTTTTCGGAGCTGGGAACCCAATCTCTTGTGGCAAAGTAAATGGCTCTGCCATGTGCTTTCAGGGTCCCGTAGTCACCAAGGGCCTTTTCCCTACGCGTATAGGCTGTGCCGATTGAGAACACAATTGGAAAGACTACTGCAATACCGATAAGTGTCAGGGGAAAATCAGCATAAACCTGGAAAAGAATGCATAGATATGTGGCGAGTATAGAGAATATAGCAACAATTACCGTATTAGGGGAAAGAATCTGCTTGGCACTTTTAAGGAGATTCATGTTCCTGGAATATTCCTCGGGTATATTATATTTTAGGATATTGGTTAAGAATCCCTTAAAAACGGGTTTTTACCCGCATTTTAGGAGTTTAAGCGAAAAATAGATAAAGTAGTTTTTACAATTCATTACTGGTTTATTGATCCTTTAGTGGAGGAGAATTTAAAATCAGGCGAAATATATGGTAAAAGAGAATCAGGTTAGAAAGATAAAGACAAAGATAATTATTGCGGGGGAACCAGGCTCGGGCAAATCTTTTATTTCAGAGGCAGCTGATGTTTGTGTTCCTTCAAGGGAGATAGGGGTTTCCATTGGAAAGCTTTCCGAGACTTTCAGGGAGTCTTCATGTGAGATGACCTTAATGACCTGGGCCATTACCAATGGAAGGCCAAAGGAGAGCACTCATTTGGATTTTGCATCTGCGGCAATCATTGTTTGTGATATCACAAAACCGGATACAGTGAAACTCACACCTGTATGGGCAGATAGAGTTCAAAAATATTTGGGAGACATACCCCTTTTTTTTGCAGTAAATAATGCGGATTCCGGGTCTTCTGATGAGCGGCATTGGATTCACAGATTAGCCCAGGAATACAAATCGACCTGTTTTCCCATAGGGTCCGAGGATCGAAAATCTGCACGAGACCTTTTAAGAATAGTTGCCCACATGGTATCCGAGAATGTGATAGGCGGAGAGATTCCTAAAAAAATGGATTAAGGGATAGTTTTTTATATTCTTCATTTTATTTCCATTCACGTGTCAATGCCCAGTGAAATATAATATTAAATTAGAAGACTGGCCATGGATTTTAAAGGTGTATCAAATAATTGAATAAAGATGTATGGATTAACTAATAAAGGTGCCAAACATGACCTCGCATATCTGCCGTGTTATTTGCGAATGTGATGAGACTCTGCTTTCCGAGCTTATCAAAAAATGGTGGAAGGAGGAAGATTACTCAAAAAAGGTGTTGCGGGAAGATAATCTGCCCAAACGGTTTTTGGGCAATTTCCGCATGAAACATTACAGGGGCGAGTCCAGGGTTCACTTCGATTTCGCAATCGAAAACAAAGGCTCTCAAAGGATACTGAAAATCAATATATTATTTCCCGACTGGTCCCCCCTATATCCTCATGACACCTTGCAGGAGGTTGCATGCTGGTTCATTTCGAAACTAAAAGAAAGAAACATCAAAATCGAGATAAAACAGGGCTTGTTTGCCAAAAAAGTCAAGTGCCGGTAGAATGTTCAATTTATTATTCATCAAGAAATATCGTCATTAATCTCATTGTGATTGATTAGCAATTGACCTAAAAAAGCCATTGACCTTAAATATCTATTACGAGATATATACAGGGTCATTGAAGAAATATATCGTGGTGACCCAATGGATATCGTTTGCGCAAAAAAGGAGGACCTTCCTTTGGTCATGGAAATGGTTTCCCTTTGTATTGAGGATATGAAGATGAAGGGAAATCCCCAGTGGGATGAAACCTACCCCACCAGAGAGATTCTTGAAAATGACATTGATACAGAATCGTTGTTCATTATAAAAGAATCACAGAAAATCATTGCGATATGCGCATTGACATATAATGAGGAGCCACAGTATAGGGATATCGCTTGGATGGATAAGGAAGGTCAGGCTTTGGAAATTCATCGCATTGCAGTATCACCCAAATGGCAAAATCGCAGGATTGCAAAGAAGCTCTTTGACTTTGCAGAGAAATACGCTCAATCAAAAGGTTATTCATCAATGAGATTGGATACCTTATGTAAAAATAGAAGAATGAGAAAACTTATTGAACTCCGAGGATATTCACAAACAGGAGAGATATTCTTTCCACCCATTACTCTTCCATTCTATTGCTACGAGAAGGTATTTGGTAAGGAGAATTGATAGTATGAAAATAAAGGCATGCATTATGTGCGCAAGCAGAAACATTAGATCAGGGACCATAAGCGATGGAGTGCTTCCTGGATACACTGACGGTCTTGTGACATACGTCTGCGATGACTGCAATCATCGAGGGATCCCGATTGTCTTTGACTCGGAGGAGGAATATGAGAAGTTCTTAAAGGCGAAAAGGGAGGATGAACAGCTTACAAAAGGTGAAGATTGAGCTAATCTCAGTCAAAGAGATTATTCCAATAAGCTCACAAATCATATTTCACCTAAAAAAATCCCTAAAATTCAAGTAGTAGAAGTTGTTTTATCGTGCCGGTGATACTGTAACTCATTTGGATGTTCAGAACCTAAAACCCAAAGGAAGCTTCAGGCTTACAAGGGTTGGCGTGACAGGTATTAAAAAACCCATTAATGTACAGAGACCGGGTAAGGTTGTAACCCTGACTGCGGATATTAATGTGTTTGTGGACTTGCCTTCAAGTCAAAAAGGGTCGCATCTCTCCAGAAACGTTGAGATCATCAGCGAAATCCTTGATAAAAGCGTGCGACAACCGGTTTCATGTCTTGAGGATCTTTGTGAAGAGATATGTCACATGCTGCTAAACCGTCATGAATATGCCTCTTCCTCCGAGATTAAAATCACAGCCGATTATTTTATCGAAAAAGCCCTGGATTCGGGAAGAAAGAGCCTGGAAAACTATAAACTGATTGCCAGGGCGAAGGCAGCAAGAAACCAGGAAACAATAATCAAGAAGTTCATTGGTGTGGAGGTTGTGGGCATGACCACCTGCCCGTGTGCCATGGAGACGGTGAGAAATAAACTTATAGCTTCCCATCCGGACTCAGTAGAATTATTGAATGATATCCCAGTTGTAACCCATAATCAGCGTAATGTCACCACCCTGACAATTGAGGAGCCAAAAGACTGCGATGTGGAGGCCGAGGATTTGATTCAGATTGCAGAAGATTCCCTTTCAAGCCCCACCTTTGAGATTTTAAAAAGGGATGACGAAGCCGAAATCACATTGCAGGCCCATAAAAATCCCAAGTTCGTTGAGGATGTGGTAAGAGACATCTTAGGCAAGATCCTAAAAAAGTACCATGATTTTCCCGACAATGTCGTGGTGACCGTCAGAAGTGAAAGCGAAGAATCCATACACAAGCATAATGCATTTGCAGAGAGGGTAACAACCTTGGGTGAGCTAAGAAAATAGTTTTTCTTTATATCAGGCTCCGTACATATCGCTCTTATTCACAATATCAAGAAGTATTGGCATGAGGTCTTTACCTAAAATTCTTTCCAATCCACCCTGGGCACATGATATCTCATCGTACTTCTTAACACCGTCTGCCCTGACTCCCTCTCCTATTATTGTCAAGGGCACGGGATCCCCACTGTGATTCCGAACACAAACCGGTGTGGAATGATCAGCTGTTACAGCCACACAGGTGTTTTCAATGTTATCCTTTATAAAACCCATCATTTCGTCCAACCTTTCAATGGTCTTTACCTTTCCCGTAAAATCTCCATCGTGGCCGAAAACATCGCAGGCTTTTATGTGAAGGAGTGTAAAATCATGGGTCGAAAGGGCGAAAATTGCCGCTTTGGCTTTCGCAATCATATCAGTGTCAATGCCGCCTGTGGCTCCTTTCACATCCGGTGTTTCCATTCCCAAGGCCTTGCATACCCCTTTGACAAGCATGACACCCACAACTGCCGCGCTTGAAAGTCCATACATTTTCTTGAGGCCCGTAAGATGGGGGGCTTTACCTGCACCCCGAAGAAGTATGTAGTTGGCAGGAAGTGCACCCTCGCTTTCCCTTTTCTTGTTAACAGGATGGTCCTTTAGTATCTCATGGGCTCTTTTAGAGAATTCCTCCACAATCCCCACAGTCTTTGCTGCCTCTGGTATTTTCGGCTCGGAAGTTAAAGGGCAGCAGCCCGACCTGTGGGGATCAGTGTCATGAACCTCTGATGAAAGCCCCTCACCACGAATTAAAAGGGCACCCCTGTGCTCGGTTCCTTCCTTAAAGAATACCTTGGCTCCCTCTACCTTAATCTTGTTAAGGCTTTCAGCAATCTCTTTTGTTCCTTCTTTTATTCTACCTGCCCTTCTATCCATGATGTTCATATCATCACTTACTGTGGCAAAATTAGCCCTAAGAACCACATCCCCTGGAAGAACATCCATCCCTATCCCAAAGGCCTCAAAAGGTCCTCTTCCCGAGTAGACCTTATACGGATCGTGTCCAAGAAGTGCGAGATGTGCAGTGTCGCTACCCGGGGGAATTCCGGGTGATATGGTGTCCATGATTCCGCAAACCCCGTTCTCTGCGAACCAATCGAAATTTGGACAATCTGCATACTGCAATGGGGTTTTTCCCCCGAACTTTCCAACGGGTCTGTCTCCCATACCATCGCAGA
This sequence comes from uncultured Thermoplasmata archaeon, assembly GCA_965372465.1. GTDB lineage: Archaea > Thermoplasmatota > Thermoplasmata. The sequence continues at coordinate 20,625 of CBDVCK010000007.1, forward strand.
TTATCAAGAGCAGTTTCATACCAGAAGGGGAATCATCATCCATGCTAACAGTCCTCCAATGCTAGTTGCCACAAGATTGACACCGTTATTGGAAATCCAACCTTTTTGCTCGATTGTTGCTCCCAGTACGGAATCCACCTGACAGCCTATAAAGCCAACTATGATAGGGATTGTAATCAACAACAAAGAATAAGAGAGTGATGGAGTATAAAAAGATATTCCCCCGATTTGATGGGGCATAGCATGTGGAACCAACATCAACACGAACCAACCGATTATTGCAGTGTAGGTTGCGGCAATGAATGCCCATGACTGGCCAAGCATGGAAATACCGCCACTGGTTCCGGGCTTGACCCTCTTTTTGGGGTTGATAATAAGATACGTTTTATCTGAGAACACACCTAGTTCTGATGCAACAGTATCTGCGGCTGCCACACTGATGGCCGACACAAATACGATTTGTGCCATCCATTTATCCTCAATGAAATGGAAGCCATCGTAACTGATCAAGGCGATAAAGGTGGGTGCCAATCCATTTGCCAAAACATTATTAAAATGGCGCTCACCCCTCTTTCCCTCGGATACACCCCTTTCCTTTTTAAGGGAATACTTGTACCTTGTTGCTCCGAAGCTCGTAATAAGGAAGAACAATAGAAGAATCAACCACATGATTCCACCGAATATACCGATTACAGCGCCTATAATGAAGGCGAAAATGCAGCCCCATAGATCCAGAACCTTCTTCCAATATGCCAAAACGGTTAGCAGGATACATAGGACAAGCACACCTAAAACATACTCCAGAACGACCATTGCCATGAGTAATGCCCTTTTGTATTAAGTATATTTCGCAGTGCTGAGTGTGCCAATGGGATTACGATGGAGGGGGTGTCGAATCGTCAGGAGGTGGTAGGTCTCCTTCTGTTTCCTTTCCTTCCTCCTCTTCGTATTTCCCGCATGATGTGCAGTACCAGGCATCGTACTCGGTTATATACTCAAGAGGCTTTCCGCAGGTGGAGCATACCTTCTCCTCATCTGTTTCCTCATCTGTTCCCTCACCACCGATCTTTGTTCTGCCTGAAGCTTTCCAGACCTTTTCCAGTTCCTCTGGGTTGCTTGGCTGTGGATTGTCTTTGGCACTCATTGCCTTAGAAAATCGAGGATTGAGCCAAACAAAGGTGCCATCCGGTGTCTGGCTTAGTCTGTCCACCGAAACCCTAATGACGTTCTCCCGCTGGACTCCGGCCTTGTTTGGAATGGATATATCACCAAGTAGGACAGGGTTCAGTCTTTCTCCGTATCCACATGCATATAACTGCTCCTCTGCTTTTCCCGGTGTAGGACCCTTTTGTGCCAAAACAAGGGCATGAATGGTCTTCTTCTCGGGTTTGTATCCGAACTTGGCGAAAATTGCCATTGCGACCCCGATTCCTATAATCAGAATCAGAAGGTCCACAATAAAGGCCTCCCCGAACCACGGAAGAATGCTCCATTTACTTGGATGATTCATCATGGACCAGAGGCCAATTAGAAGTTCCACAACAATAAACGGAACCATGAATATTACCATGGTGTAAAGCCTGTCCCTGTTCACTATCTTCTTCTTTGCCTCCTCGCTCATGAAGTGGTCAAGAAGGTTCTCACCGCATGCAGGGCAAATCACGGTTCTTTTGGCGCAGTCCTCATGATAGTAAACACCGCATTTCGAGCTTATGAGAGGAGCCCCATCAGGCAATTCCTGCTGACAGGCATAGCAATGGGTTTCGATTCTTCCCTCATCATCTCCCTGCTCTACATTAGGCATCATTCGATTCGCCTCGTCCATATTATGCACCTCCTTCGGGTGGTGGTAAAGAATCCTCATCAGGAGGTGGCAGATCGTCGTCTTCAGGCGGAGGTGTTTCCTCCTCCTCGTCCGGGTATTTCTTACATGTGTAGCAATACCAGTTATCGTATTCAGGTATGAATTCCATCTTCCCGCCGCAGGTTGCACATATGCGCTCTTCCTCGGCACCCTCGGCAGGTGCTGCTGCAGCTGGCTCTTCAACCGGAAGGGGCTCCGGTATCGTGGCAATACCGGTTATCATCATCTCATCAACAAGATCCGCAGGCTGCCTGGGTCTTCCTGAAAACGGAATTCTAAGGGGTCTTAGGATTCCGACCATTATCCCCATAACAGCGAGAATCAGTGCAAAAATCATGGATATCAAGGGTTTGAAATTGTAATCTCCTGTGTTCACATCACGTAATTCCGGTTCCAGGGTCATCTCCCAGCTGTTTACCCCTTCGTCGTCGTGATCGATGCACGTGAAGTTTTCATCACCCCATCCAGAACCGTCGATCCAAATCCAGTATTTATCACCAACGTCCCAGGCACCTTCGGGAATGGTGACAGCATACCAGTATAGACCTGTGGTTACGTTCTGCTCAATGCCGTTGTGGTCCGCATAGGTGGATTTTTGTCCGTTGTGCTCCACAATCACTGCCGCGTAGGCGCCCCCTTCATCATTACCGGGGCTCTTTCCATTGAATTTATAAACCCTACCGGCGATTACATGAGGTCCTCCAGGTCCTTGTGCCACGACATTACCAATTCCCAGAATACCAAGCACCATAACCATACTCAGGACTATGATGCATATCATAAACGCCTTGTTCTTTCTCATGTTCTCCCCTTACCTAAATATTTGATTAATTAAACCCCTACTAAGGAAATTGTAGTAGTCTCAGCGTCGATAAATATCATGTATCCTTCACCTGTAACAACATTACCAGTATTAATATTTTCAGGTAAAAACTTCGGATGTCCTATCCATTGTCCAGCATGTGCATTATAATAATAAATACAATCGGAATCCGATGTGAATTTTTCCCGTGCAAATGAGTCTATTGTTTCAGATGCCTTTGGCTCCAATTCAAAGGAGAAAGATCTGTATCCCTGTGTAAATTCGTGTGAGTTTACCCCTACTGCATATGTTCCGGCATATCTCTCCCCTGCACCGTCCACTACAACAACCATGTAGATGCGTATACCGCCAGGTGAAATTGGAGCTGGGTCTTGCCAGGTGGTTGTGCCTGCACTCACATTGCCAATTGGTTGAATACTGTAGTCAGTCAAGGAGCCTTGTCCCATTCTTTTGCCGGCCCTGTAAATCTCATAACCTTGGGCACCTGTTGCAGGCTCCCAGGAAAGCTGTACATCAGTTCCTTCCACTGTGACATTCAGTCCCTCGAGAAATTCAGGTTTATCCCCTATACCCTCTTTAAACCTGACAGCCGTGGCAGGTGAGCCCAAAAATGTGTACTCGATTACACCCTCTTTAATGAAAATCATGTAGCTTTCACCCATCTCCAATGTGAAGTCATCGATTTCGGAGGGCAGGAATTTCGGATGTCCTATCCACTGCTGGATATCTTCATTATACCTGAAAAGTGTATCCTTTTCATCTGCAAAAATATCATTATACAGCATATCCGTGGCCCTGATTGCAGAGGTATTTTCAAAGGTTTCCAAAGGCAGTGCAAAGGTATTGTAACCCTTTTCAAAAGTCAGGGTGTGCTTGCCTGCGAGGTTGGAGGTATAACCAATATTGCTTCGGGTGTCGACGCCCCTTATTGCATAGAAAAGTTCTGATGATGTATCTGAGGTGGTATCATTCCAAGAGGTCCTTAACGGACTAGCGTCCTGTGAAGTGTCAACCCAAGGCGAAGAGAAGTTGAATTCCCATTTCTCTGCACTTCTGTAGATCAGATAATAATCAACGTCCAGATCCGATGATGGCTCCCAATAGAGCTCAATATTATCTTGATTTTTTCTGAGCCTGAGAACTGGCGGGAGTGGTGGTGTGATATCACCCTCTATGTATATGTCCTGACTTCCTGTGGAACCCAGGGTCCCGAGATTGTCTATAGCTTGGAATTCAATGGTATGGTCCCAGGATCCATGGATTGCGAGAGTCAAATTAAATGAACCTGTATAGGTTTGCCAGGATGTCCAGTTGACAGCATCTATACTGATTCTGTACTCAATATAATCGATTCCCGAGCCCTGGCCGTCATCGGCGCTTAATGTGAATCGGGTTGAGAAATCCACATTCGTATCAGGGGCATTATCCCAATCTATGTCTGAACTAGGCCCTGTATTATCCAGATAAACATCGAGATAGTTCGTTTCTTTTTGTTCCAGGTTATCTGTGCTGTTGAACCATATCCTGTAATATCCGTCAGTCCATGCGGGATCGTCCAGGAAAAACTCATCATCAGGAGTATATTCCTGCAATGCCAAAACATCAGAGCCAGTGCCCAAATCCTCTATTCTGTAGAATATTCCTGATTCGGGAACACCAGGGGCGTTAATTCCGGATGATCTATTGAGGCTGAGAGCATTTACCCCCAACGGATAATCCAAAGCGGAAAGGGAAATATTTGTTGCAGAGGTTATGTTCCAAAAGCCTGAAGGTACCCCCCGATATTTCGGGATGCCCACATCTATCGAGGTGATGGGTACGGAATTATCCACAATTACATTTTGACTGTTTGTCTCTTCCTCTGCCCCCACACTATCTGTGCTATTGAACTCTATCTCATATGCTCCTTCCCCATAGCTCATAATAAAGTTCGTTCCTTCTTCAGTAAAATTGCTCCAATCTTTCACTATCGTTGTGGTTGACAGGTCTGTTATCCTGTAATATGTTGAATAAGGAGGGTTGAAACCAGAGACTGTAAAATATAGCTCTGTGGTTTCATTTACATACCATTCATCCTGGTAAATGAAGGTTGGGTCGAGGGAAAAGATCCTGGTAACTGGGGTAACCGGAACGTTGAAATGAAGTGTATAGTTGTTGTTTCTTTCATCTGCCTCCGAGGTAACGTTAGCATAGTCAACAGTAATGTTCACATAGTGATCTCCTGCAACCCAGGGAGAGGGCCAAGTCCATGTTTGTAACGGAGATAATTCCAGCACATCCAGCTCGGAAATCGTGTAATTGAAGGCCTGATCGCCCGGGACTTTGGGACCGCTTGGTCCTGTGATATTATATAAAGTCATAATAAAACTCGATCCTGTGGGTGAATTGCCCACGTTCATGGCATTTGCAGTAATTTGAATATCCATGCCAGGACCTATGTATATTGGATCTGTTGGGGATAGACCATCAATCAGGACATTGGTGGGAATTATATCTGGTCCTATTTTAAAATGCAATATAAATATGTTGTTTACCTCATCGAATTCTGCAACATCTCGATCACTATCCACTGAAATGTTGATATAGTAATCTCCTGATGATAAAGGGGAGGTCCAGTCTGTTGATGGAATGATACTAATTCCTCCAGGAGGAATGGATGGTACATCGAAATGGGCAAATGATGGACCGGTATTCTGCCCTGCTGCATTACATTCATATAAATCGACACTGAAATTTCCTGATGCACTGGACCCGTAATTCGTGACATTGAAGTTAATCTGAATTAAGGTACCGGGCGGAACTGGTATTCCGAAAGGATAATCCACAGGCCTCAATCCCCCTCCCGTAATGTCTATTGGAGCAAGGTCCATGAATGCCACGGTCCTTACATCCCATTGCTGCTCATTTGCGGTGCCGCCTCCGGGTGAGTAATTTATAGTGTTGTTCATGTTATCTGGATTCTGGGGATCATATGGTGTTGGGAAAGGGTCGCCTGCTGAGCCTGTGCCGTTACTTGTGGTGTTACCATTGTACTCTCCCCAGTACCCCCCGTTCACTTGGACCATGTATATGGCTCCGTCACCCCATTTGGCGCTCTGATAATCCTTGTTGGGAAGGACATATGAGTACCACCATTGACCGTCTACACCCTGTTCTGTCATTACCCATCCAGTATCTGGATACCTTGTCCAGATATTAAATCCTGCAGGATACTCCACATGGATGCAAAATTCAGTTTGAACCAGAGGTGTTTGGCCGTTAGCTGTCAAGACGACACCTGATAGATTGTGATCGTCTTCCACAGCACTGACATTCATCAAAAATATGCCCAGAAACATGCTCAAAAGCAACAACATTACAATTGATAAACTGGATATTCTTTGTTCCACACTCAAGCCCCCTTACGTCATCAACTACATACTCTATTGGCTAAGATCAGATATCCTTTATGAAATATTAGATTATATGGGAAACCCATACTAACTTCATTATTATTGATACTTTTGGTATGGTTTTTTTATACTTGTTTTGCTAAACTGGATGATTTCCATAATATCTAGACGTTTATATGCTTTTTTATATACCTGTTGCGGAATATGTCACATCCTCGGCATGGATGTAGGCGATATATGCTTCACCCAGTCCTATTTCCATGGTATTCATCCAATCGGGGATAAAGTTCGGATGTCCAACCCACGTTCCGACATTCTTATCGTAATAGAACAGTGCGTTTTCCTCTCCTACCAATAGTTCTGCACCGTACCATGCCACATCCCTTGATGTTTTGGGCTCAAATTCCAAGGAGAACAATGTATATCCGGATTTGAGTTCATATGTTTTTACGCCGATTGCATAGGTACCGCTGCTTTCCTCACCCGTAGAATCCAATGCTACGACCATGTAGTAATACTCATCCCCTGCACTGCCAACAGCATCCTCATCTCTATAGGAAGTAGTGTCCGCGGATAAATCGTCGGCATCGGAAACGGGCTCAAGGCTGTAGTTTGTAAAGGACTCGTCTCCCATTCTTTCACTGGCCCTGAAGACCTTATAGCCTGTTGCACCGGTTGCGGGATTCCAGTTGAGCACAACATCATTATCTTCCACATCTGCTGTCAGGCTGTCTCTGAAACCCGATTCATCACCTACCCCCTCCTTGAATCTCAGTGATGTGGCAGGAGAACCTACAAACGTATACTTGACCTCCTCCTCCATGATGAATAACATGTAGCCCTCACCCATATTAAGGGTGAAATCGTCCATTGTAGAGGGCAGGAACTTGGGATGGCTAATCCACTGCTTGGATTCCGACTTGTACATGTATAATGTATCGGTATCGCCAAAGTCGGGGCGTCCCAACATCTGAACCGCAGTTATATCCTCAAAGGGCTCCAAGGGCAAGGAGAAGGTATTGTAACCCTCTTCAAAGGTCATTGTGACCTTACCCGCAATATTGGATGTATAACCCATATTGTCCCTGTGATCCACGCCTCTTATGGCATAATAAATTTCTCGGTGACCGTTTACTGCATCGGTATCGGTCCATGAATTCCTCAAAGGAATGATACCACCGTAAGAATCAACTGAGGTATCTTTCCATGGTGTGGAGAAGTTGAAACCCGTTTTCGAAGTACTGTTGTATATTAGGTAGTGATCGATATCCGGATCAGGTGAGGATTCCCATTCCAAAATGATGTCTGATCCATCCACTCTGAGTGTTAAAATCGGTGGAAGAGGTGGAGTGATATCACCCTCGATGTAAATATCGAGGTCTCCAGTGGGTCCTATATTTCCAAGGTTGTCTGTGGCCCTGAATTCGATTGTATGGTCCCAGTGGCCATGAACATCCACGGTCAGGTTAAATGGTGAGCTGTAATTCTCCCATGAAGTCCAGGTAGTGTCATCGATTCTGATCCTGTACTCGATTAGGGCCACGCCTGATCCCATTCCATCATCTGCAGTAAGTGTGAACTGTGTGGGGAAGTCCACTTCCCAGGCGTTTTGCTCGGTATTAAAATCATCCAGGGTATGGGGCCAATCTATAGTAGTGATGGGTCCTGAATTCTCCATATTTACATCTGTGGAGTCTGGCAAATCGTTACCCAGATAGTCCTCGCTTTGGTATTCTATTGTATATATTCCATCGTTTATTCCCACAGGAAGGGTAAAATTCCCGGCATAAAGGGTCCATCCCGAATCGTATGTGTTATTGAAGATGTGGTACTGTGTGAAATTCACTCCGCAGCCAAGGCCATCATCCGCGGTGAGGTTGAATTCCACATCATCCGTGATATTCCAGATATCAAAATCCTCTGCTCTATAACTCATTCCTATTGGATCAGAGATTAATGTGGTAGGTGGAGTGTTGTCCAGATAAAGGGTCTCGTATAACACCTGAGAATTATCAAGAAAATCATAGCTTATGAATTCAATGGTATAAAGTCCGTCGTCCAATGATAGTGTAGAAAGATCGAATGGGACTCCCAGATAGTTAGTCCAGCTCCAGTTGACGGTATCGTTTATAATGCGATAAACCGTATAATCTACACCGCAGCCTGAACCATCGCTTCTTATGATATTGAATTCGGTTTCATCGGTTATGTTCCAATTATGGGTTGTGTTCACTCTGTATCTGGGTAAATCGATTACCAGGTTACCCGAGGGCGGGGTGTCGTCCACATTGATGGTGATATTGGAGGTAGGTGCCAAATTACCGAGATTGTCCTGGGCCACATACTGGATGTCGTAAGTTCCGTCACCCTGCGGAAATGCGGTACCAATATCCAAAACAGTGCCTGCTATCCATGAGGAGGATATACTTCCGTTGTAAGTTATACTATACTGAATAGAGGACAAATCCGCCCCGCTTCCAACAGATTCGGAAGCATCCAGGGTAAATAGTGTATCTGATTTCACAAAGGAGGGGGAGATAACAGGGTACTTTGGATCACCAATTGATATATCAGTTACAGGAGGTGTGTTGTCGAGATAAACTTCGAAAACGTTCTGGGCCTCGATGTTTCCCAGATTATCTGTGCTGTTGTACCATATCCTGTAATATCCGTCACCCCATACAGACAGGAGAACGAAATCATCTGCAGTGTAAACACCTGCGGCGATAGTAATAATCGTAGCCTCTGTCAAGTCCTGAACGAAAAAGCCGTCGCTGACACGCTGAATCCTGTAGAATATACCTGATTCTAGCTTATCATCGTCATCGATTCCCGATGCGTTCTCTATTCCAATTATACTCATATCCAAAGGATTGTCCATGGCACTGAGTGTAATTGGAGTTGAAGATGTGATGTTCCAATTATCCATCCCCAGTCTGTATTTTGGATCACCCGGAACAATTGATGTTTGAGGTTCTGAATCATCAACTATCACTATCCTGTATTTTGTGGACTCCTCTGCTCCCACAGCATCAGTGCTGTTGAACTCTATCCTGAATGTTCCTTCACCATAGGTCATTATAAAGTTTCCCCCACTGGCCAGGGTATAGTTGGTCCAACCCATTGCCTCGGACCCATTTGTAAGATTGATGATCCTGTACCATGTATAGAACGGGGGATTGGGACCAATCACAGTGAAATAGAGATCTGTGGTGCTTGTGATGTATCTGACCGTTGAATTATATTGTAGTGTTGGCTCATAGGACTGAAGGTTAGTTACTGGAATTGGAGTGACACTAAAATTCAATGTGAAGGTGTTGTTGAACTCGTTTAATTCAAGGATTCTACCCATAAGCTCAATTGTACCGTTATAGTCTATTGATACATTGACATAGTATGTTCCCAAAGCCATGGGATTTGGCCAGATTCCAAATACCGAGGTACTTTGGCCTGAGTTGACAATAGGTAATACTGCCTCCCAAAACGGTATAGCAATGGGAGGTCCGCCCACTCCGCTTACATTATAATATGTAACATTGGAACTTGTGGTCATGTCCACACCGCCGAGGTTTATTACCGTTGCCCATATTGTAACATCCTCGCCCAAAGGCACTTCTACAGGAATATCTGATACAAAAGGTGGGATCAATCCGTCAGGGTCATTATACTGAACAACAGATATGCCCTGAACCTCCACGCTCAGATCGTCGTAAGTTAGGTCAGGTGCGTCCATCTTCAAATGAAGAATATACTCGTTGTTGCTCTCGTTGAGTTCTGCAATTTCAGTATTATGGTCTATCGTGATTAAAATATAGTAGTCAAAGGTGCTTCCATCGAATAATGGGGTTAGCCATTGATCGTAGACATCCTGGGAGAACCCGCCTGTTGGAACAGGTCCCACAGGGGAGCTGATGAAGAACGCAGGATCTGTCGGAGTGCCGGTTGAGGTACAATTCCTGTAGCTTATCACGAATGTTAAGGAACCTGTACCACTGGGTCCGATATTGGATGCATTGACTCCGATTGTTACGAGCTGAAGGGGGGTTACCAAAACCTCGGTTATTACTGGCATCCCATCGCCGGTGACGTTGTTTGGAACCAGATCGGGACCAATTGCAAAATGAATCGTAATGTTGTTGTTGTCCTCGCTTGCCTCCCACGTATCATTTTGGAAGTCTGCGGTGACATTCACATAATAATCACCCGAGGATACGGGTGCAGTCCAAAACCAGGTTTTCAGGGGGGATGTTTCACCAGGAGCCAGAGTGTTGATATCAAACTCCACTTGGCTACCTGGAACCATTGGCCCTCCAGGGCCTGTGATGTCGGTTATAGCGATCCGTGTCACATTCCCTGTTGATGAAAAGCCAACATTCATGACATTTGCATCGATTCGAACAAGCTCGCCTGAATCAACATACACAGGGTCAGAAGGAGCTGTTCCCTTGACATAAACATCCAGAACCACAAGATCCGGGCCTATTATAAAATGGAGAATGAATGTATTGTTTACTTCATTGTATTCTGCAATATCGTATTGACTGTCAACAGTGATATTTACATAGAAATCCGCAGGTGGCAAAGGAGATAACCAAGGGACAACTATAACACCGCTGTCACCTCCCCCGGGGATGGAGACCCATGAAAATTCTGCAATGGGAGTTACACCAATATTCTGTCCCGTACTCGTACAATTCCAAAGGGTCACCCAAAAAACCCCGGAATCAACGAGCCCGAAATTAGTCACATTAAAATTGATGTTTATCTGGGTATCGGGGGGAACAGGAATACCGAATGGAAAATCTTGAGGTTTTTCCCCGTAAGCTGTAATATTAGTCGGAACCAGATCTACCGGAGCTGTGGTTCTCACATCCCACTGCTGCTCGTTGCCATAACCCCCACCAGCTGCATGATTTATTGTGTTATTTTTGTTGTCCTCGCTAATAGGATCATATGGCACAGGGAAGGGGTCTCCTGCTGAGCCAGTTCCGTTACTGGTTGCATTGCCGTTGAACTCCCCCCAGGGTGCTCCGTTTATCTGAACTCTATATAAGGCTCCGTCGTCCCATGTTGAACCGCGGTCTTTGTTTGGAAGGACATACGAGTACCACCATAGTCCATTTATGTCGTCATCTGTCATTACCCATCCGGTATCTGGGTACCTAGTCCATATTCCTGTAAGTGCTGGATACTCCACATGGATGCAGAATTCAGTCTGTGTACCTGGAGACGAGCCATCGGCCCTCCAAACCACACCTGAGAGGTTGTGATCGTCGTTTGCAGCACTAACTGAGCCTGCGAATACGACTGTGAAAATCGTTCCAATCAAAAGCGATGCTAACAATATTCCTATTGCCTTTTTGTTCATGTCAATGACCCCTCTTAATTGCCTATATTTTTAATTCAGATATCCTTTGTGAGAAATCCTCCCAGATTATTGGTTTGTGTATTATAGAAGGTCACATAGAACCTTATATGTTTATTACATATATATGTTTTTCTGATAAATTGAGATGGGAGCTTGGATATTGTCCGATATATACATCGTTAATAATAAAGTTATATATTAAATGATACCTGTACGGTTTCTGTATTAAGTGGCCATATGTGATGAGGATTCGGTATGAAAAGAAGAGAGAGAAAGTGGACAAAAGGAAAACTCTTAAAAGAACCCCAAAAACACCCGATATTGGCTCTATGGGCAAAGAAAGAAGTTAAAAAAATTATGAAAAATAGGGGTGAATCCGGGTTGCATTTCAATGATATGCGGTTTCTTTTATGTAAAGATTATAAACAAATTAAGAAGCCCCCCGGGGAATGGCATGTTTTTTCCGGTGAAGAATTGGGGAATATGAGAGAGTACAATGACTACACCATCCTTCAGAAGGACCTAACAAAGCTCTGTGAAATCGGTTTCCTAAAAAAGGAGGCCAGAGGGTTTTACATAGAAGTTGAGATACCTGTCATGCAGTATATACAGGATATCAACCTATCCCAGAGGAATCTCATTGGCTCCACAAATGAATGTGATGTTGTGGCCACCGACGCTTTCGAACTCTCTGAGGATGTGGAAAACCAATGTGGTGATCTATTTCAAAAGATCATGGCCCAAAGGGCAAAAATCTTCGAGCCGAGAATCCTTGGATTCTGGAAAAAGGTGGATTCCTCAAAGCTTGATATCCAGCAGAAAATCTTCCTTAAAAGCGAATTGTACCCTTTTACCAGGGATGAGCGTCTTAAAAAGGTCATAAAAAGACAGTGCCTTATCACCACGAAAAAGGGCAGGGAATCCTATGATATCCCGCCATTTCAAAAAAGAAATGCCGAAAAACTTAAAAAGTCAATAGATACAGCAAAAAAGCATTCCAAAGCCCTGAAAAACTATATTGTAAAATACGCCATGGGAATGTATTCATACCCCAATATCTTCACTGAGGAATATATAATAAAAAAGGGAAGCGATTTCTCAGATGAGCTCGAGCCTTACATACGAAGTTTGCATTCCATTATTTTTGAGTTCACAAAACCCTGTTATGTGTTACTTGCACCCAAAAGATGATGGGCTGTTTATTTGTCCTTCTTTTCCTCTTCATTCCAATTTGCCAGTTTTTTCTTCCTTTTCTTTGACCTGCCTGTCCGGTAAGCCGGTTCTGTTCGTTC
>CBDVCK010000008.1:0-30665 GCA_965372465.1 uncultured Thermoplasmata archaeon
CTGGTACTTTCGAATGCTATGTTATTGAAGAGTATAGCGAATGGGGAGATTTAAATAAAATTACATGGTACTCAGAAAAAGTAAAAAATTCGGTCAAGATTGAGGATTATGGTAGAATTATTATTGAGTCAGAACTTACATCCTACTCAGTTAAAGGAGTAAATGGTGAAGAAGAAATCGATATCATTACGATATTCTTTATTATTCTGATTATTTTTATCCCTATTATCCTTATTTTATTGGTTAATACTGTTGTGGGGAGAAGAAAAAAAAAGGAGGCAGAATCAGCGCAAATCACAACTAAATCACAAGCTGATTTATATACTCGGAAACCTAAATCATTTATTCCTTTAGTTTCAAAATCTCCTGGCGATCAACAGAATCCATGCCCAACTTGCGGTCAATCATCGACTTTTATCCAACGGTATAATAAATGGTACTGTTTTAACTGTGAAAAATATATATAATCTCCTTTTATGGTGTAAAATCTCTAATCTGAATGGCCATCAACAATATCTTAGATAATCTCAACTTTTAAATATTCACCTTCCCATGTTCTAATATCATGATAATCGATTTTCATGTTCATGTGGGAAAGAAAGAACACTGGCATCCCTGGGTGAATGAGCACTTCAAAAGTGTGAATCCCAACCTGTATGAACATTTTTCTGCCATAATGAATCCCCACGGAATCGAAGCTTATCTCATGGAGCTGAACGTGGATTTTGCCGTGGTTCTGGCAGAGAATTCCCCTATAACAACAGGAGTGGTTACAAACAAGTATGTATGCGATTTCTGTGAAGGAAAGGAATTGTTCATTCCCTTTGCATCCATTGACCCGAAAACCGAAAGGAGTTCCGGAGGAAAATTAAGAACCCTGGTAGAGGAAGGCGGGTTCAAGGGGCTCAAACTCTATCCCACATACCAGCATTACCAACCAAATGACAAGATCGTCTATCCATTGTACGAAGAAGCGCAGAACCTTGACATACCGGTATTAGTTCATACCGGCTCCTCGATTTTCAAGGGAGCAAAAATGAGATACGGCAATCCAATGTTCCTGGATGATGTGGCTGTGGACTTTCCTGATCTGAAGATCATCTTGGCCCATTCCGGAAGAGGACTATGGTACAATGAAGCCTTCTTTCTTTCCAAACTGCATAAGAACGTATATATGGAGGTTTCAGGTCTTCCCCCAAAGAACCTATTACACTACTTTCCTGATTTGGAGGAAAATTCAGATAAAATCATATTCGGAAGCGACTGGCCAGGGGTTGGGAGCATCAAAGACAATATAAATGCAATAAGAGATTTACCCCTTGAGAATTCCACAAAAGAGAGGATACTTGGTTTGAATGCAATGAAACTATTGAAGCTGAGGTGAAGAAGAGAAATGAAGGTTACGGTAAAACTGCTGAAGCCTTTTTCCGATATCGCAGGCAAAGATACTGTTACATTGGAGTTTGAAGAGGGTGATGTAAATATTGCTTTGAATGTATTATGCAGTTTGCATACGGAATTGAAAAAGGAACTGTATAATAAAGAAGGTGAGGTGGACTTCACAGTGAACATATTCATAAACGATAAGCCAATGTCGGCTTTGGAAGATGTAAACACCCGTCTTTCGGATGGGGATGAACTTTTAATATTCATGCCCGTGGGCGGAGGGTAATATTTTATTTTGCGCAAAACTTAAAAATAACGCGCATATATCCTGAGGCACATAATCTGATATTTAATTGATTTGAGGTGGATTGTATGTTAAACAGAAAACTCGGTGTATTGGATCTTACAAAGGAAAAGATAAGCATCCAGGATGTTTCGGAATCCTTAAGAAAGGCACTTCTGGGCGGCAGAGGTATCAATTCCTTTTATCTTAGAAAAATGATACCTGAAGGAACTGATCCACTTTCCCCTGAGAACGTTCTGATATTCGGTGCTGGATTTCTCACAGGCACCCTGGCACCCTCATCCGGGAGGTTCAATGTCTCTGCAAAATCCCCTGAAACAGGATTTCTGGGGGATACCAATTGTGGAGGCTTCTTTGCACCTGAACTTAGATATGCTGGTTTTGACAGACTTATTCTGAAAGGCAAGGCAGACAAGCCGAGCTATATCTACGTTGAGGATGGGAACATCGAAATTAGGGATGCCAAGGACTACTGGGGCCTTGACACACTGGATGTTCAAAAAGCATTCAGAAAGGACCTGGGTCAGGTGGAAATGGCGGTATGCGGTGTTGCAGGGGAGAACCTGGTTCGATACGCCTGCATAAGGACTGGTATAAAAAACGCTGGTGGCAGAACAGGCATGGGCTGCATCATGGGGTCCAAGAACATCAAAGCCATAGTGGCTCATGGGAGCCTGGGAATAGAGATCGCACACCCTGAAGAGATGCTGAAAACTGTTGAGGAGTTAAAGGATTACCTAATGAAATCCAAGATAACTCCTATTTTGGGTTCTGTGGGAACTCCCCTCCTTTACGAGGTCTCAAACGCATTTGGAGGAATCAGAACCAAAAACAGTCAGCTTAATGCCTGGTCAGATGATTTCAATGCCTCAGAAGTTGAAAAGTATGTTGAAAAGATGATCTCATGCTCCTCTTGTTTTATTCACTGCAGGCATAGAAATACACTTGGCGGAGAGGGACCCGAATATACTGCATTAAGCCTTCTAGGCACCAATATAGGGATGGAAAAACTAGAGGATTGTATAAAACTCCAAAACCAAGCCAACGATCTTGGACTTGATATCTCTTCCACAGGTACATACTTGGCTTGGGTTACTGAATTATATGAAAAAGGTTTAATTGATGATAAGCTGACCGGTGGAATAGAACTTAAGTTCAATGATTTTGAGACTTATACCAAACTGATCGACATGATATCAAGAAGGGAAGGTTTCGGAGATGTTCTGGCTGAAGGTCAGTGGTCAGGAGATAAATTGAATGATCCAAATCAGGATTACCTGATTGCGGTGAAAGGACTTCCACAATCCGACCCCCATGATGTGAGGTACATGAAAGCCTTTGCTCTGGGTATCGCAACATCCTCAAGGGGAGCTGATCATTTGAGAAGCAGACCCACACTTGAGATATTCTTCAAGCTTCCTCCTGATTTTAGAAATAAGATTTACGGGGCAGAGATTGCAAATGATCCCACAACACTGGATACAAAGGAGCATGTAGTCTCCTGGTCCGAGAACATCTTTGCAACCATCGACACCCTGGGTATGTGCAAGTTCATCTGTCACGGATTCAACAGCCCGCACTTTGTGGACTACGATTGGATGCTGAGATTGATAAATGCAGCATCAGGCTGGGATTATACAGATGCAGAACTTCGGGCAGTGGGTCCAAGGGTTGTGGATATTGAGAGACTGTTTAACATGAAGCACGGGCTTACCAAGGCCCATGACACCCTTCCAAAGAAATACTTCGACGACCCAAGTCCTCTGAAAGTAGCAAAGGGCCATCACATAGACAGGGAGGAATTTGCCAAGGCTCTTGACAGGTTTTACGAAGTCAAGGGCTGGACAAAGGATGGTAAGGTTAAATCCGAGCGGGTTTCCGAGCTGGAGGCGATAGCATGAAGTACCTGTTCACTTACCCTGAAAAATGCACAGGTTGCAGGCAGTGTGCAATCGCTTGCGCTCTATACAAGATAGGGGAATGCAACCCAAAAAAAGGAGCCATCAATATCCTTAGGGATGAATTTGAAAGATACGAAATCCAGTTCGTTTGCCTTCAGTGCGAGGACCCGGAATGTGTTGCAGTGTGCATGAAGAATGCTATTTTCAAGGACGAGGATGGGATAGTGAAAGTAGACAAGGATAAGTGCATCGGCTGCAGAATGTGTGTCGTGGCCTGTCCTTATGGGGCAATCACATCCTTTGACGGAGATATCATCAAATGCGATCTATGCGAAGGCGAGCCAGTATGCATAAAATACTGCTCCACTGAGGCAGTTGTTTATGAAGAGGAAACACAGGAGCTTGTGGACAGGAGAAAGGAACTGGCGAAGCTGATTTTGAAGAAAGAATGAACACTTGATATTCAAAAAATACCTGGAATGTGAAAGTCTGGGTATGGTGAAAAACTACCTTTTCCAAAAAGGCATCCAGACAAGGGGCGGGAACGGGTGGTAGGCAATACAATAGGAGGGATACTGGCCAGGAGAACTTATCTTGGGTATGTGAAGAAGGTGGAGGTTGATGTGAGATGCCCCGAACTCAAGATCATCACTAACAAGGTTTATAACACTGCTCAGGCGATTAGGAACCGCAGGAGGGTTTTGTGTCCTGCCCTGAAGCAGAAGAAGGCTAAGATATACTTTGAAGGGCATTTCTGTTGGAGCTACGGGGCCTTTATGGATGACGGGGTGAGGTATTGCGGGGAGTGCGGGGGGAAAATGTAAAAGGAGAATTTCAGGTTCGTTTGTGGGAGGATTCAATGAGGTTTGACTCAATCGATCAAGATCATTTTTATATCATATTGGATATCATTTCAAAATGCAATTGAATTAAGTGAAAAGGTATTTAAAACAATCCAATCCAAAAATTAATCAGAGGCCTCGTCCATCCCGGACGGAGAGCGTCACTTTTATGGGGAAAGATATATAAAGTAAGGAATCCTTACTATTTTATGGGATTAAAATGACAGATGTAGTTAAAGTGACCTCGAAAGGCCAGATTACATTGCCGATAAGCATTCGAAAAGCAATAGGAATAAGCGATGATTCCTATCTAATAGTAGAGCAGATTGGGGATTATGTCCTAATGAAGAAAGCTGAAGTAAGAATGAAAGAGATCAATCGAATCTTAGGTAGTGAGGCAAAAAAGAAAAATATCACTCGGAAAGAGTTACTTCGTGCCTTGAAGAAGGTCCAGAAGGAGACGTGGGCTGAGTGAAGTTTTTCATCGATGCTAATGTCCTGATATCTGGGATGGTGTTCAGAGGGAATGAGTATAGATTGCTTCTTAACATAATTCCTGGAAGTAGCAAACATTCGTTTGTAACTTCTGAACATGTGATCGATGAAATGATAAAGGTAATGGTTGAAAAGTTTCCAAAGCATGTGAACTTAGCCAAAGAATTTTTCAGTTGCTTAGAACTGAAAGTGATCCCAAGAGAGATTTATAGAAACGAAATGAGAAATATAGTCGAAATTCGGGATAAACATGATAAACATGTTCTGGCATCTTCTTTTTCTGCCAAATGCGATATTATTGTGACTGGAGATAAAGACCTGTTATCATTAAAGAGTTATCGGAAAATACCGATTCTCACTACAAAACAGACACTTACGGATTATTTTTAATATCATCTTTTAAGAAAACCCGCACTGAGGCTGGCGAGCAGGAGGAAGGGTGCGAGCAAGGTGACATGTATCCTTATAAGCTTTCCGCAAATCATAACCCTTATATCCAATCTAAAACAATCTCCTCTAGCATGTCAAAGCCGCAGAAAATCTGTGAAAAGGTCTATCATATCGGAGGCTCGGATATCTCTCACCCGCAGGACTGCTGCGTTTTCCTTGTTGATGTAGGAAATTCTGAGAGTGTATTGATAGATTGCGGAGCAGGAAAGAGTTTCGATAGATTGGTGAAAAATATCGAGACAGTAGGCCTTGATCCAAACAAATTAAACTCACTGATTCTGACCCACTGCCACATAGATCATATCGGTGCAGCTGAGCTTTTCAAATTGAAATTCAAACTGAAGGTAATTGCCCATGAAAAGGATTTTGAGGCAATCGAAGGCAGAAACGCAAAGGCCACAGCAGCTTACTGGTATGGGGTGGATTATTCCCCTGTTTCAATTGATCACGTTATTACAATGGATTCCGAGGAATTGAATATCGGTGATGTGAAATTTTATTTCCTTCACACACCGGGTCACACCCCCGGCTCGATTTCTGTGTACTGCGATATCGAGGGCAAGCGAATCCTTTTCGGTCAAGATATCCACGGTCCATTTGACGAGAGCTTTGGGTCGAACATCGGGGATTGGAAAGAATCCATGCAGAAATTAATGGATCTAAAGGCCGATATCCTGTGTGAAGGTCATTTCGGGATATATCAACCAAATGAAGAGGTCAAGAGGTACATCGAGAAATATTTAAAGATGTATTAACCTATTTTTGATGCGGCATTTCATACATTCTCCTTAACAATGTTATGTTACAGGGCTAATTAGTTACAATGTTCTGAAAACGACATAAATATAACTATTTTCGGTAATTATTGCATTAAATTTTTCAGATATTGGACATATAATAAAGATTTTCAACGAAATTCAACAATAGATTTAAATCATAAAATGATATTATGGGTTTTTATTCCCAAGAGGCGAGTGAAATGCTAAAGCAAAAAATACACAATGAAAAATCCGAGTTAGCAAGACGGTGGGAGGGTCTGGATTTGGATCTTCTACCAATTGATTCTCTGGATGTGAAAATTCTCGATATTTTGCGGGACAATTCAAGAACCAGCAACGCAGAAATAGCCAGGATGCTGAAGACAAGTGAAGCCACGATAAGACGCAGGATCAGAGGTATGATGGACAAGGGTATTATAGTCGGCTTTTCTGCCTTTATCGACTACTCGCTTATCGAGAATCCAGTTAAGGCCTATATTCATCTCAAGGTGAAGACCGAGCGAATGGATAAGGTAATTGAACGCATCAAATCCCATGACATGCTGCTGGCTTTATACAGGGTGGCAGGGGAATATGATCTTTTATGTGTAACACTGTTTCCCTCCATGGCAGGGCTTCATGAATTTATAGATTACTTCCTGGGAATAGACGGCATCATTGAGACCAATACACAGATTGTGATGAAGGCCCACAAAGGTGTGCCGTGGACAGGGATATGAGGTAGCTTAAAATCTTTAAATTCTTTTACCCGAAACCTTTTAGTTTTTGTAGAGCATCCCTGCTTAAACCTGTCGGTGATTTCTTGGAAGAGGCCATTTTGGAAAAGGGTATGAAGCTAGGTGCCACATACTGTGATATGCGCATTGGCAAGTCAAAGGGTACTTCAATAGAGGTTAAGGACGGGGAGCTAAAAAAATCCGTGTCAGGAGAGGAGAAGGGAGCGGGTGTCAGGGTTTTGTATCATGGAGTATGGGGCTTCTTCTCAACGAACGAAATATCCAAGGAGAGCTTACAAAATGCACTCAAAGAAGCCCTTGATATGGCAAAACTGGGAAGCAAGGTTGCCAAGGAAAGGGTTGCACTCAGTGAGGTTGAGGCAGTCAAGGACAGGGTTATATGGGAGCCCAAAAAAGATCCCCTTGCTGTGGAGATTGAAGATAAATACAAGATTTTGGCGGAAATGGATCTGGAGATTCACAAAATAGACGGTATACACACGGTCACAACCTCCTATTCTGATAGCAACATCGGCACACATTTTTTCAGCAGCGAAGGTGCAGACATTTTCACTGAGATTACGAGAACCGTAGCCCAGGTAACTCTTGTTGCAAGGGAAGGTTCTAAGGTGATTGGCTACAGGGGAAGAATAGGGGGCACCTGTGGTTACGAGCTCTTTGACATGTACGACCCTGTGGCAAAGGGTGTAAAGCTAGGCGAATCAGCAGTCAGGGTTCTAAAGGCGAAGCGCTCACCTGCAGGAAGATTTCCAGTTGTAGCGGACCATGAATTGACGGGAGTGTTCATACACGAGGCACTTGGCCATGCAACAGAAGGGGACCTCATCACATCAGGGGACTCGGTTCTGGAAGGTCAGATAGGGAACAGGATTGCTCAAGATAATGTGACAATAGTGGATGATTCAACCATTAAAAACGCCTTTGGCTCGTATCCTTACGATGATGAGGGTATTTTGGGTGAGAGAAAGGTGCTCATCAAGAATGGGATTTTGGAAGGCTACATTCTCAACAGGGAGACAGCACATAAACTGGGCATGCGAAGCAACGGGGGGGCTAGAGCAGAGTCCTATGCATCAAGACCCCTTGTCAGGATGAGCAACACCTTTATTGAAAAAGGGGATTTTACCTTCGAAGAGGTCCTGGAGGATATCGATTATGGAATCTATGCAAAAGGCACACGGGGAGGGCAGGTGGACACGGCAAAAGGGTCCTTTCAGTTCAGTGCACAAGAAGCCTTTTTAATTGAAAAAGGAGAGATCACCACTCCATTAAAGGATGTTTCGTTATCAGGAAAGACGCTCCAAACCCTGATGAACATCGACGCTGTGGGCAAGGACATGGTGTTAGGGGATCCAGGTTTTTGCGGGAAGGGGCAGTTTGTACCGGTAGGAGACGGTGGGCCGCATATAAGAATCAAGGAAGCAGTTGTGGGATGAGTGTATGTTGGATGCAGCAAAAAGGATTGTAGAGCTTGCACAAAAGGAAGGGGCAGATGAGGCAGAGGTATTCATAATCGAAAGCCATGGCAGGGGATTTTCCATTGAAAAGAACTCAATATCAACCATATCAGGGGGAGTTGATAAGGGAATTGGCATACGGGTTATCAAGGACAAAAAGCTTGGATTTGCCTACTGTACAGAGGAGCAAAAAGCGCAAAAGGCAATTTTGCAGGCACTATCCCTTTCTAAGCTTGGGAAAGAGTCTGAATTCAATTTTTGTGAACCTGAAAAAATCAATAAAATTGAGAACATCTACGATGAAAGGATCATTGACTACCACGTAGAAGATGCTTTGGAGGGGGCAACATCCTTGGTTGATTCAGGTCTATCTGTGAATTCCGATATGGTTGTGACCAGAGGAGGTCTGGGATACGGTCATGAGAGCTTTGTGGTTGCGAATTCAAAAAGTCTTGCTGTTGAGGATCATGGAACCGAGATTCATGCAAGTGTGAGTATGGTATTAAAAAAGCATGATGTATCCACAGGTTTTGAGGAAAGCTCTTCGAGGGTTCTTAAGATTGATTTTAATGAGATAGGAAAGAACTGTGCCGAGTTGACTCTTTTAGGCCAGAACGCCAAAAAGGTGGAGAACAAAGAAATGACAGTTGTTCTTACCCCGTATGCCCTTGCAAATCTACTGGAGTTTGTAACAGTCCCTGCCCTGTACGGTGAGGCTGCCCACAAGAACGAATCAGTTTATTCAGGTAAGACAGGTGAAATAGTGGCAAGCGAAAAACTCACTATTTTGGATGACGGATCATTTCCCGGAGGACTTAATTCGGCAGTTGTTGATGATGAGGGAGTGCCTTCAAGAAGTACCGAACTCATAAAAAATGGAGTTTTAAAGGGATTTTTGTTCTCCCAAAGCAGTGCCATTGAGCATAACACCAAAACCACTGCCAACGCCATGAGGGCTGAAAGATTTGCATCTTCCAGAAATTACAAGTCCCCACCTTCCGTGAAGGCGAGAAATCTTATTGTGAAGGGGGAAACACAATCCAGAGAGAACCTCATGGCCGATGTGAAAGAGGGAGTTTTGGTTTACGAGGTTCTGGGAGCCCATACCTGTAATCCTGTCAGCGGGGATTTCTCTGTGGAAAGCCCAATTATATTTAAAATCGAGAAAGGTGAGATTGCATATCCAATTAAAAGTGCCATGCTGAGCGGTAATTTTCCAGAGTGCTTAAAAAATATTCAAGGCATAGGTGATGACCACAAACTGATCTCAGGGGGATTGACTCCTGTTGCCTTCAATATTCCCACTATGAGCCTCGGTGGCATAAGGGTAACAGGGTGAATCCATAATACAATTTCATCCATAATTTTAATATAAGGAAGTGCATTTCGGATTCAAATACAGGGTAATACATCTGGGCCTATAGCTTAGACTGGTTGGAGCGCCCGGCTGATAACCGGGAGGTCGAGAGTTCAAATCTCTCTAGGCCCACTCTGCTATTTTTTAATATTATTCGTGGGCCTCGAATGCTCGAGTTATGTTGGTATTTGCTTGTTTCTTAATCTCTCGCATCTCTAGCCCCACTCAACTTTTATAAACTTGTATTCGTGGGCCTTTCGATACTCAGGTTATGTTGGAGGATGCTATGTCTTAAACCTGAGCATCTTTAAGGCCGCTTTTTTCAAAAAATGAGGATTCGGCATTCGCCGAAAGTTATATAAAGTAGGAGTTAGTATATAACAAGGATAACTGAAAAAGCAATCAGCACTACTTTAATAGAGGCAGTGTGAGATAGCCTGTCATATTTAATTGGGGCGGAGCTATAAGATTTGTCGAATATCTAATTCGAGTTAATTGACACTGCTCTATTGTTGAGTACATAGGCTTTTCCGATAACCTCGGAAAGCGACTGAATTCAAAAGGAGGTTAAAGTATGTCAATATTAGCTCCAGCACAAATGAGGCTTTGGATTGAAATGTGGAAAGAAGAAGTAATGGCCTCGATTCCTAAGGAGGAATTAACTCAAAAATTCCAAGTCAAACAGATGAAAAAAGGAAGAATACCTGCAAAGCTGCCAGATAAATTGCAACCAAAGTTAGAGGAAGGAGGACAGATTTTATAATCTGATGGACCACTATCCTTTAATGATATTATCGGGTGCTTTGTATAAAATACCGAAACAGAATAGACGAAAGTATCTGAAATTGTGAAACGAATTCAACTTCGGGGGGAGTGAGTCGTAATGTCAAATAGATGGCAAAGATGCTGGGACGCAAGTGCAGAGATCCATAGCCTATTAAAGGAAACCGATACTTTGGAGGGTGCCAGGGAGAAACTGATACATCACCTTGAAGGCCTGGAGTGGTCGTACCGAAGAGATGTAGTGGAAATAAAATCATGGAATTACATCGTCCTGAAAGAGGCTATTCGATGCTTCAAAAATATAATCTCCCCGAGAAATGAGCGATTGGCGGGATTTTCGGCACTGGAGTGCCTCTGGAAGGCTGCGGTGGAGGGAGACTCGGACGTTGCCGATGATTTCATCTATGAATTCGAGCACTTATTCAGGGCAGTAAGAGGTCATGCAGATATTTATCCCTCTGCGCTTATGAATGGTATCGAATACCCTGATTTTGAGAAGTTCAAGGGCAGGGAAGCGGGAATAATGCGTTCCGACTTCCTTGATATTATGGGGAATGAGATGACCAAACAGATCGATAGATATCCCAAAGGTATGGACCCTGAAATAGTGAAAAAGCGTATTGAAAACAAGAAAAAGATTATGGCTCTCTTTGATGCAAATGAAGATGATTGGGATGATTGGCGGTGGCAATTTAAGCATATTTTCAAGGATAAAGCAGGTCTGGAAAACATCAAAAAAATCATAAAATTATCAACTGATGAAGAGAAAGGAGTTAATCTTGCAGTTGAGAACAACGTTCCTTTTGGAGTGACACCGCACTACCTTCATCTCATGGATTATGAGCCGAATGGAAACGATTATGCCGTTAGAAGACAGGTGTTTCCACCACCAAGCTATGTGGAAAATATGGTTGCACACAAGGAGGACAAGGAGACTGCTTTTGACTTCATGCGTGAGCATGATACATCTCCCCAAAACCTGGTAACCCGGCGTTATCCAAAGGTGGCAATAATCAAACCCTATGATTCGTGCCCCCAGATATGTGTATATTGTCAGCGCAATTGGGAGATCACAGAACCTTTGATGGAATCGGCAGAAGCACCTAAACAGCGACTCGATGCGGCTCTAAATTGGTTTTCCGAGCATGAGAATATGATGGATGTACTGGTCACTGGTGGAGATTCCCTTGTAATGAACGATAAAAAGGTGGAGTATATCCTGAAGAGATTAACTGAAATCCCCCATATAAAAAGCATAAGAATCGCAACACGCATACCAATTACAGTTCCGCAAAGAATTACTAAAGAGCTCTGCGAGGTTTTTGGAAATTATTATGAGGTAGGAAAACAAACCATATGCATGGTCACACATTTCTCACATCCCTATGAGGTCACATTGGAAACGGCAAAGGCTGTTCAACGCGTTAGAGAGCAGGGATTGCACGTTTATAATCAGCAGGTGTTCTCCTTTGGAAACAGCAGGCGCTTTGAAACTGCGGCATTGAGAATTGCAATCAAACAAATCGGAGTGGATCCGTATTACACCTTCAATATGAAAGGGAAATCCGAAATCGAGGACTATGCAGTACCTGTGGCAAGGATACTGCAGGAGCGCAAGGAAGAGGCAAGATTATTGCCCGGGATCTTTCGCTCGGACGAACCTGTTTTCAATGTCCCGTTTCTCGGGAAAAATCATCTGAGAGCGTGGCAGGATCATGAATTGATAACGATTCTGGGTGATGGAAGAAGGGTTTATTCGTTCCACCCCTGGGAAAAGAACTTCAACAGGGTAAAACCGTATCTTTATGAGGACGTCCCAATAAAAAGCTACCTTGAAAAACTGGAAGAAAGAGGAGAAAATCCAAGGGATTACAGGAGCATCTGGTATTATTATTGAGATATTCTCTATAATCTCATTTCCCGTCTTTGAAGCCTCAGAGCCCTTTCTTTTGCCTTGTTTGCATAGTTGATAGCCTCTCTGAAGTTCCCTTCTTCAAAAAGTGAATCGGCCTTGACAAGGAAGTTCTCAACTATTGTGAGATCCGCTGTGCCCCTCATTCCTGAAAGAACCTCTTTGGCCTCTTTAATTGCAGTTTCAGCCTCATTTCTTTTTGCCGTGAGGTTATCTATACGTTCATTTGCATACCCTATGTACTGCCTTGTCTTGTTATAATTCCCCTCACGACCGCTCTTTTTTGCGGTTTTTATAAGCTGATAGATATTGGATGTATCCACACCTTGGGATTTGATTTTATCCAGCTTGTCCTGAACCCGCGCTATTTCTTCTTTTAATTCACTTTCTATTCTCATTGTTTCAGGATCCTTTGGAGGTGCGATATCTCTTTTTTCCGGCTCCCTTCCTCTTTTGGGTTGATAATCAAATCGATCTTCTTTTGGTTCCCCGTTTTGTCGTGGCTCCAAAATCTGCTCCTTTTGTTCACCTGGAGGACCATAGGCACCGAAGGGCATTTCATCCTCTTCTTTCTCGCCTTCCGGTATCGTACCGTCCTCGGGAAATTCTTCGTTGGCTCCCTCTTCCGTTGTATCAGCGTAATCGTTTATATGCGGAACGCCACTATGGTATTTCAATGTCACAATACTCGAAATGGTGGCAATACCGAGAATTATCACTATAATAATATATATTATCAGATAGTAAGGCTGCCAATTGACCTTAACTTCCACATTCGCATATTCCTGGGAAATATCGCTGCCATGAATTGAGAAATTCCCTACAGGGCTTTGGACATCTATTGAAACTCTAATGCTTCTGTTTCCGTTATTGTCAGGCGCCCATTTTATTTTTGTCTTATTCGACTCACCTGCAAGGATGTATTCCAGATGTTTTTCACCTATCTTTTTGGAGCCGTCATACAGCTTTACAGTGATATTAACGGCGTCCACATAACCAGTATTTTCGATTGTTACATACACATATGTGCTCCTAAATTGTACGGGTTTTTCATCTGAAAAGGAAATATTGGTAATATTGAGAGTGGGAACAATTACGTAGTAGAATTCCATCCCACCAATCAATTGGCCTGTTGTGTTATCCAATGCCGAAATATTGATTGTATAGTTACCTTGAGGTGCATTGGGTGCAGCACTCACCCTGAGTGCGTTTCGCTCGGAATCATCCACTCTCACAGTCATATGTGAACGGTCCAGGTTTGCGATTAGATCGGAGGGCCAGTCCTTTGTCAGGTTAATCACGATATCCTTATTTCCGGAATTCTCCAATGTGAAGTTATAGATGATCTCGCCGGGACTAACAAATCCGATGGTTTTCTCGGTATGAAAGATCACACCCAATCTGGGTTGAACTATGGTTGTGATTGTTATGTTGTTTTGATAGTCATATGAATACCATGGTACGGGCAGGTCGGTTTTTTCTCCCCATAGGGTAAGGGTCATGGTATCGTTAGGCCGTGCACCTACAGGGGCAAAGATCGTAATATTTACAGGGATCATGCCCTCTGTTGTATCGGCCTTCTCAATGAAGACATTTCTATCAGGGAACCTCGGGAAAGTAACATTCCAGCCACCTGTATTTGCAAGGTAGTCCAGGGTTATTGTGACATTCTCGTTTCCATAATTTCTCAGGATTAATGTGGAATTCACACCGGCGGGAGGATCGACACCAGAGGTCCAGGAAATCCCACCTTCTATCTCTATTTCAACAACAAAGGATTGCACCACAGTTGTGTTGATTATCGTCTGATTGGATTCAAAGGGATCATTTACAGACGTTGCTGAAAATGTGAGTTCATCCATTGTATCTGCAGTGGCGCCAATTGGAATCGTGACATTAACATAAACAGTAGCGGTCTCGCTCACCTCCAGGGGTCCAACACTGAAACGACTCAGGTTGGTTTCCCAAGCGTGTGCAGATTGTACAGATAATGTGAAGCTGTCGTTTGAATCTCCGGTATTCTTTATTGTGAATTCATAACTTACGATCTCGGTTGGCTTTCCAGTCTTATTTGAAGGGGTGATGATCTCAACTCCAGCATCGGGACTTCTTGTGCCATGTGGCCCATCTGCCAAAACCGGGAGGACAAGATTCATTGCAAACAAAGAAAATATCAGCATTCCAATCAAAATAACATGGATTCTTCTCATCCTTAGAAAGCCTCCGGATAAATACCGGGATAGTAACTGAATGTGACAATATAAATTTAACTATTCCCGGGCACAAATTTCCTTTTTAATTCTTCGAATTTGGCAAGACGCTATTTCTAGCATTGATAATCGTCCAGCCCAACGCTCCCCCTAAAATATTATAAACCAAGGCTCATATATCTTTTTGATGAACATAGGCTACATTCAGGATATCTTTCCCAAAACATCAGAGACTTTCGTTTATAACGAAATCCAAGGTCTTTCAAAAACCAATTCTGTCAAGGTTTTTTCGCTGGAGCAAAAGGAGGGTAAACCTGCCGAAGGTTACGATGTGGTTTACTACAAAAAGCGACTTTTTAGAGAAGGACCGGGGGCCTTCAAGGCAGGAATGGCCGGAAATCTCCTTGGAAAATCGGCAAAGGAGCATTATTTTCATATGATTTCCGATTACTTTTCACAACTTTCTGAAAACGTTGAAATTTTGCATCGCCACTTTGCAACCAATTCCGTTGTTTATTATTTGGCAAGAAGGCTGAATGTACCGTATACCCTCACCACGCATGCATGGGATATATTTGCTAGGGAAAGGTATCCCTATCTCAATACATTGCTGAAAGAAGCAGCCAAGATAATCACCATATCAAACTACAACAAGAAATACCTGATAAAGAACTTCGCCCTAAAAGAGGAGAATATTGAGGTTGTGAGGATGGGTATTGACCCAACGAAATTCTCTTTATCTTATGACTCAAATCATGAGATGAAGATCCTCAGCGTGGGGAGATTGGTTGAGAAAAAGGGTTTTGAATACAGTATCAAAGCCATGGGTATACTGGCACGTAAATATCCGGATATCAAATATACCATAGTCGGCACGGGCCCTGAGGAAACCCGTTTGCGCAATCTTGTAAATGAACTGAAGCTTCAAAATAACATCAATTTTGCAGGTGGAATGTCAAATGAAGCCCTGCTTAACGAATACAGAGAGGCAAATATATTCGTTCTTCCTTGCGTTGTTGCCCCAAACGGTGATATGGACGGAATCCCAGTTGTTCTAATGGAGGCAATGGCCATGGGAAAAGCGGTGGTTTCCACAACCGTATCCGGAATCCCGGAACTCATCACAGATAGTGAAAACGGATTGTTGGTGAACCAAAAAGACCCAGGCGTCCTTGCAGAAGCATTAGACAGAATTCTTTCACATGAGGTGGATGCAAAAAAGCTGGGTCTTTTGGGAAGAAAAACCATAATCGAGAATTTCAATTTAGATGCCCAGATCAGACAGATGAACGATATTTTCGAAGGACTTGTTACGGGTGATGCGTAAATGAAATGCGTAATCGGTAGGTTGGTGCTGTCCTTCTCCGGCGATGATGCCATGGCAAAACTTATTTGTCAGGAATTCGGGACAACGCCAACCACAATGAATTCAGAACTGAAAGTTCTGCTCAGGTCGGTTTTGAACCTTAGTTTGATGGAGGGTGACCTAAAGAAAAGTGAGAGAGGAAGGTTCTACGATACAGGGTATGCGGTGGTTCTACCGAAAAATGAAGCACCGCTTGTAATATCATTTGACAAAAGCGTTCTCGGAGGAGGAATAAAAAGCCGAATTGCGACATTATGGGATTGGAGCTTTCTTTCACCGGATATGATTGTAGCCAAGAATCTAATTTACGATGTTTTAGAACCCATGGCTCATGGTATCATGGTTAAGGAAATGACAGGTTTCATACATGCAAGCTCTGTATCCAATGGCAGGACCTGTATTCTATTTACCGGGGAAGGTGGGATGGGAAAGACTGCTATGTGTCTATTGGCTGCAAGAAGAGGTTTTGAATATCTAAATGATGATCTGAGTCTCATAGATTCCACGGGTCTATGCTATCATCATCCCAAGAAGCTCCAGATATACGGATACAATATCCAGCATTCTCCCTGGCTTAAAAAGAAGGTATTTCAAGATAGAAGGGCCACAGATAAATTGCAGTGGGGCACAAGATACCTCTTTCTGGGTCCAAAAAGGGTCAGGCGAAGAACCAGTCCAAAGGATCTGTTTGAAGTGAAAAGCACAAGTGTCAAGATCTCCAAGGTGGTTTTTTTAAGAAGAGGAGACACTATAAAAATTCGCAATATGAAAAGAAAGGATTTCATAGATTCCGAACTTGTTATAATTAATAACGAATTTTCAGATTATACAAATGCCTTGGAACAAACTGACAGAAAAAGCCTGAACAACATGATTAGTGATACCGAGGAATTATATGGTCTTGTATACGATTCCACCGATTGTCTGGAAGTTACGGTTCCAAAGTCCATTGAATTAAAGAAGTTATTTTCGATTTTGGAAAAGGAGCAGATATTAGCGTAATAAGGAGATTATTTTCTTTAATTCATTTATTTTGAAAAGGCCCAGCAGTCTTGAAAGCAGAAGGAAAATGACGAGTCCAAATATCGGAATCACCACAAGCGCAAGCGAACCGGGTATTGGGAGATAGAGCATCGAATAAAGTATGAGAAGGAATGAAACTGCCAATACAAGCATCTTCTTTGCCGGATAATTCGAAAGGGCAGGTATTCTCAATTTCTTTAATAGATAGGAGTACTGGATCAACTTCGCAAAATAGGATATAGATGTTGCAATTGCCGCTCCTTTGATGCCGTAAATCGGTATGAACAGAATATTCAAACAGATATTGAGGGCAACAATACCCGCAGAAATACGAATACCTGATTTGATGTGCCCCGTTCCCTCGATCAAAGGGTTCATTATCCTAGCAAGGCCGAATCCCAAAGAACCTATAATCAATATCTGAAGAGGCAGTACAGAATCCCCAAACTCGGGGCCAAAATAGAGTCGAACAAAAGGCTCAGCCAGAACGAGAAGTCCGAAGCCCAAAAGGATCATGGCAAGGGTGACATATTTTGCAATGACACTTATGATATTCTCCATTTCCTTTGTCCTACCCTTGCTCCACATCTCGGAGATATGGTGAAGTAAAACACTCTGAAATGCAATGGGAATCAACCATAAAAGCTCTGCCAATATCAAGGCAGCCTTGTATGCTGCAACATCTGTTGTATTTAAGAAATAACCGCAGAGAAGAACATCGCTTTGATATAGGGCCTGGGCAAGAAGCAGGCTGATTAAGGTAAGCCCTCCAAAAGACACAATGGTGCCCTTGTATTTATTGTAACCATGTTTGATTTGGCCGGTGTTCAGATTTATTTTACTCTTGATTAGAACATAACCCACAAAACCCATGGCAATTATGGAAATAAGTGTTCCAAGAAATACCCCGGCGATACCGAACCCAAGGTATACCAGACTTAAACCCACCACGAAGGCGATTAACCTCTCCAAAACCCTCATGGATTCGGCACTGCTTTCCCTATGGAGTCCAAAAAGTATCGAGCGGGAGGAATCGTAGATTGAAAATGCGGATAGAGCAAGCACAATAAGGAGAAGGGAGACAAAAAAAACGCCGGACACGATACCCAGTTCACCCAGGAGTAGAACCAGACTAATTCCGAATCCCAGAGCAATAACCGAGAACAGAAGAGACAAGCCATATCCAGCGCTGGCAACGGTTTTTTTCTCGGTCTTTTTAACATCTCCCATCCGTTTTCTTATGGAATTGAAAAGGCCGAATCCCGCTATTGGAGTCCCAATACTGAGAATTGCCAGAAGAATTGCATATGAGCCAAAGGACTCCTTTCCTATTAATCTGACCAGGATGGGGTTGAAGAAGATACTTACAGTGATTATTATGACAGTGGCAATGATCACTGATAATGAACCCTTAGCAATCTTTTCAGCATGCTCGGTCATTGAGTCGAGATATTAATTACCTAAATAAAGGTATTTGCATCAAAATCGGTTGCCTCGGTTATTCAGGGGCCAAGAAGTTCATTGTAAAGTGAGCTCATCTCCTCTGCGATATTTTCGGGTAAAAACATCTTTGCGCGCTCTTTTCCCTTCTCACCCATTCGTTTTCTTAGTTCTTCATCCTCATGGACCTTTAAAATCGCTGCCCGAAGATCATTCACACTGGCTTCATCCGCAGAAAACCGCAGGATACCACCATTTTCAAATGGTGGAGGAATGCAAGGTGCGGTTTTCGAGTGATGATACCCACATTTTTCAAATGTGGGTTGTTCATTTAAAATAATCCCGGCGTCACCAACCACCTCGGGAAGGCCCCCTTGGGGTGTGACTATTACCGGAACACCACAAGCCATACCCTCTGCAACAACCCTTCCGAAAGGTTCAGGCCAGAGACTGGGTACAACCAGCATCTCTGCGTTCATAAGGTGTTGTTGCGCTTCCTCATGGCTCACTCTTCCGTGTTTTACAATGTTTCCCCCCTCTATCTTGGGGAGGAGATAT
This sequence comes from uncultured Thermoplasmata archaeon, assembly GCA_965372465.1. Taxonomy (GTDB): domain Archaea; phylum Thermoplasmatota; class Thermoplasmata. The sequence goes on from CBDVCK010000008.1 coordinate 19,001, forward strand.
CCGTCCCCTACAATATGCAGGGTGACGTCAAGGTCTTTTACAGCCTCTGCCAAAAGCTCTATCCCTTTTCTTTCGGTGACATTGCCCAAAAAAAGGATCTTACCAGGTTCTCGCTGTTCATTTTTTATTACCTCGATATCAATTGGATTGTACACAACTTTTCCCGGCTCTAGTCGAATTCTGTCCCGTGTGTATTTGCTGTTGTACACAAAGCAATCCACATGCTTTTTAATTTCCTGCCACCTGTAACCTGTATCGCTCCACATCTTGTAGTAAAAAGCCACCTTATGCCAGGCATTGTAGAATCGTGCCATGCAATTTGCGCATAATCTGGGTGCATCACAAATTCCTTCAGGGCGAAGAAAATCGCGCTTCGGACACAAAGGCCAGTAATCCCTTATATGTGCTACAGTGGGAATTTCAAGTTGACTTCCAACTCTAGCAGTAAAAACAGCAGTATCCCTGTTTATGGAATGCAGGATGTCAAAGTCCTCACCGCCAATCTCCTTCAGAAGACGCCCCTCCTCCTTTCTATCCACCCTCCTGGGAAAGGGAACATCCCTTCTGATTGTACCCTTAACAAGATCACTGAAAATCCTTTTTATCTGGATGCCGTAAATCTCCTCACTCTCTCCGCTTCCCCTGGTAAAGACCACCACTTCATGTCCTAAACCCACAAGAGCCTTTGATAGTTCTAATGCGCTCTGCTCGGCACCCCCTGTTTCGGGATGAAAGTAATCTGAAGTGAATGCAATCTTCATTCAGTTCGAGGTAAGGGGTCTTGTATTTTATTATTTTTCTCTTTTTTTGTAGACCACTCAAATCTTCAAAAAATTATATTACAAAGAAAAACATTGGGCAGCATATGACAGAAATCAAAACCACGGCGAAGTTGACATGTCCCGAATGTGGTTTCACAAAGGAATTAAAGATGCCTTTGGACTTCTGCCAGATATCGTATGAATGTGAAAATTGTAAATCGGTCTTGAGGCCAAAAGAAGGGGATTGCTGTGTGTTCTGTTCGTACGCAGATACACCTTGTCCTCCCATGCAAAAATAGAAAGTTTGTAACCCGACATAATAAACAATCTTTATATAGAAGAACATATATATCCGCAAAGAAACTCAACTATAAAATATATTAAAAATGAATGGGGTGTGGAGAAATGGCAAAGAAGAGAAGAAGAATAGATAATGATGACGACGATTACTGGCGAGGTCACGATTCGTTTTTTGATGATTTCTTAGAGTTCGGAGATATAGACAGGGAATTTGACCGCATGAGAGAGTTTATGGATAGAGTTACGAAAAGGGCCATGCGCGGTGAGCTAGGTGATGGGGAGCAGGGACCTTATGTATACGGCTTTTCCATGCGTCTTGGTCCTGACGGAAAACCCCATATCGAGGAATTCGGAAACACAAGGCCACCAAAAAAGCTGGAAACAGATGAGGGCGAGCAGTACGAACTAGCTGAAAGGGAGCCTCTTACCGATGTCATTGAAAGCAAGGATTCAATATCCATAACATTGGAGATACCGGGTGTGGATAAGGACGAGGTAGAGCTCATAGTAGAGGCGGATGTTGTATCCATAAACGTAGATACCCCGGAGCGCAGATATTTCAAGGAGATACCACTCAAGGCAAGAGTCGATCCAAAGACCTCGAAGGCCACCTATAAGAATGGAGTTTTGGACATCATCCTAAAGAAACTGCACTCCAAGAGCGGAAAGGGCAAAAAGGTGAAGATCGAATAAATCGTCAATCACACTGAATTTTTACAATAAAAAACATTACATGATGTGAGGGAAGATGGAGAAAGAAAAGCACGACGGTGGAGATCAAATAGAATCCAAAGACGCAAGTAACGACCCGATTACTAAAAAAGAAGAAGATGAAAAAATCGATGAAACCGAGGAGGAAGGTTCTGACATTATGGCATTGAAATCGTCTTTGGATGAGAAAACCAAACAGGCTGATGAATATTACGACAGATTACTCAGAACCCAGGCCGAATTCGAGAACTACAAAAAAAGAACTGAAAAGGAAATTTGCGATTTCAAAACCTATGCAAATGCTCAACTGGTAAAGGACCTTCTTGTGGTATTAGATGATTTTCAGAATGCCCTTGCGCAGGAAGATAAGAATGCCAATGGAAAGTTTTCAGAGGGAATGGAAATGATATACAGGAACCTCTATGAAGTGCTTGAAAAAGAAGGTCTTTGTGAAATTACCGCCGAAAACGAAAAATTCGATCCCTGGAAACATGAAGCAGTGGAGATGGTACCAACAAACGATTATCCAGAGCATACGGTAATGGGCGTGGTTCAAAAGGGTTATGAATTCAAGGATAAGGTTTTACGACCTGCAAAGGTGAGGGTCGCAGCCTTGCCAAGATCTGAAGAAAAGAATGAAGGTACAGAAGAGGATAAAGAAACAATAGAAAATCAAGAATAAGGGAGATGAAGCAAATGGCAAAGATTATCGGAATCGATTTAGGGACAACCAATTCGGAAGCAGCCCATATGGAAGGGGGCAGAGCAGTTATAATACCAAGTGCAGAAGGAAGTACATTCGGCGGAAAGATGTTCCCTTCGGTTGTTGCGTTCACAAAGGAGGGTGAAAGGTTAGTGGGAGAGCCGGCAAAAAGACAGGCAGTTCTCAATCCTGAAAGAACCATCACGCGCATCAAGCGGAAGATGGGAACGGATTACAAGGTAACCATAGATGACAGAACATATTCGACTCCGGAAATCTCTGCAATGATTCTTTCAAAGATAAAAACGGATGCGGAGTCTTATCTTGGAGAAGAGGTAAAGCAGGCTGTGATTACGGTTCCGGCATACTTCAATGACAACCAGCGCCAGGCAACAAAGGACGCGGGAGCCATTGCGGGCCTGGAGGTTCTAAGGATCATCAACGAACCAACTGCAGCTGCCTTGGCATACGGTCTGGACAAAAGCGAGGAGTATAAAATCGTGGTTTTGGATTTGGGAGGCGGAACATTCGATGTTACCATCATGGACATAGGAGAAGGTGTTTTCGAGGTGGCATCCACAGCCGGTGATACTCAGCTTGGCGGAACCGACATGGACGATAAAATCATTGATTATTTGGTGTCGGAGTTCAAGAATAGGGAAGGGATAGATCTGGGAAATGACAGGTCCGTGCTTCAGAGGTTGAGGGATGCTGCAGAGAGGGCAAAAATAGAGCTCTCAGGAACAGTTTCCACAACCATTAACCTGCCTTTTATCACTGCGGATTCTTCCGGTCCGAAACATCTTGAGATGAAACTTTCCAGGGCAAAGCTCGAGGAGCTCATTGAGCCAGTGCTTGCCAGATGCGATGAACCAATAAAAAGAGCATTTTCGGATGCAAAATTGCGATTCAAAGATATAGACAGGATAATACTGGTAGGCGGTCCAACCAGAATGCCAATAGTCAGGGAGCGATTCGAAAAACTCATTGGAAAGAAGGCCGAAAGGGGAATGGATCCCATGCAGTGCGTGGCAATGGGGGCTGCAATTCAGGGAGGAGTTCTGGCAGGCGAGGTTAAGGACCTTCTGCTTTTGGATGTGACACCCCTCTCCTTGGGTGTGGAAACCCTGGGAGGGATTGCCACAAAGCTCATTGAAAGAAATACTACCATTCCCACGAGGCGAAACCAGATATTCTCCACAGCCGCCGATTTTCAAACAAGTGTTGAAATCCATATATTTCAGGGTGAACGGGAGATGGCCAAGGATAACATAAGCCTCGGAAGATTCCATCTCACAGGAATACCCCCCGCTCCAAGGGGTGTGCCCCAGGTCGAGGTGACATTCGATATTGATGCAAACGGTATAGTGAACGTATCTGCAAAGGATCTGGGTACAGACAAAGAGCAGAGCATCACGATTACTGGCAGCACTAATCTGAGCCAGGGGGATATCGAAAATAAGATTAAGGATGCCGAAAGATATGCAGAGGAAGACAAAAAATACAAGGATATGATCGAGACCAAAAATAATGCCGAGAGTCTTGTTTATAATGCAGAAAAGACCATGAAGGACCACGGGGACAAGGTAAGTTCCCAGGATAGGGAAAGCATAGAAAAAGCAATAGAAGCACTCAAGGAGTCCATGAAGGGTGACGATATTTCCGCAATCAAATCCGACATCGAAAAATTGCAGGAAGAGGTTCAGAAGGTGGGGTCGGCAATATATCAGAAAGTAGCTCAGGAGCAGGCTGCCGAGCAGGCAACTGATCAGGCCCAGACACCTGAGGAAGGCAAGGAAGATAAGGAATATGTTGATGCGGATTACAAGATAGTGGATGAGGATGAAGAGGAAAAATGAGCAATAATGACACCGCAATATTTTTTAATCGGTATACTTTAACACGCACGATTCAAGGACTCACAAGCGGTAATGATAAAATGTGTTAATCCGAAAATGTACTTTGGAGGTAAATCTGTGGCAAAGCGAGACTACTATGAAGTGCTTGGCGTTGAAAAGAACGCTTCCAAAGATGAAATAAAAAAGAAATACCGCAAGCTGGCTAAGAAATATCATCCGGACATGAACAAGAACGATCCAAAGAAGGCCGAGGAGAAGTTCAAGGAGATTTCAGAGGCCTACGGTGTTTTGGGTGATGAGACAAAACGCAAGCAATACGACATGTACGGCCATGCGGGCATAGAAGGCAGATACAGTCAGGAGGATATTTTCCGAACCATCAATTTCGAGGATATTTTCGGGGAGATGGGATTTGGCTTTGGAGGATTTGAGGGTATATTCGATACCTTTTTCGGTGGGGCAAGGCAAAGAAGGCGCGGGCCTACCAGAGGAAACAACCTCCATTATGACATGGAAATAGATCTTGAGGATTCCGCCTTCGGCACCAAAAAAACCATCAAGGTTCCAAGATTGGAGAGCTGTAAAACATGCCAGGGCAGTGGTGCCAAACCAGGAACCTCACCAAAGACATGCACAGCCTGCGGTGGTTCAGGACAGATTAGAGATGTAAAAAGCAGCGGTTTTGGCCAGTTCGTTAGAATCATGCCCTGCAGAAGCTGCAGAGGCTCTGGAGAGAAAATCGAACATCCATGCACCGATTGTCATGGAAAAGGCATGGTTCGAAAGTATAGGAAGATCACAGTGGATGTACCTGCTGGTGTTGACTCCGGTAACAGAATAAGACTTCCAAGGGAAGGTGAGGCAAGCCCAAGTGGAGGCCCTGCCGGGGACCTTTTTGTAGCGATTCAAATCAAAGCTCATGATATCTTTCAAAGAGAGGGGAACCATATCCTCTACGATGCACAAATCACGTTTGCCCAAGCCGCACTTGGGGACGAAATCGAAGTGCCTACCCTTAAAGCAAAAGCATATTTGAAAATACCCAAAGGCACCCAAACCCACACGATATTCCGCCTCAAGAATGAAGGTATTCCCGATGTTCATGGCAGGGGAAAGGGTGATGAGTATGTGAGAGCAATTGTGATAACCCCAACAAGACTTAATGATAAACAGAAACAGTTGCTTCGTGAGCTGGATGAGCAGAAGATCGGGTCAAAAAAGAAAAAGGGACGTTTTTTTTAGGGTAATAAACTTGATATCATTCCCCTAATATCACGGTCTTCAAGCTCCTTCCCTCAGGGCATTCAATATCGCTTTTTACTGTTACCACCTTGTATTTTTTGTTGCTTCTTAGATCCGGAAGAAAGCATATATTACGATGCTCGCAGCCAATGTTCAAACATTCATCTCGCTCAACACCCACCATGGAGCCTTCTATGGCATGATTCGAATCCATTGTAATCTCGATTGGGGCTTTTTTCAGTTCCACGACCCTGACCCCTCCTTCGTGTACATTGCACTCGTGGTGTTTATCCCTCACGTTTATGATCTCATATAATGTACCCTCTTCAAGGTTGAAGCAGACGGTCTTTCTTTTACAGTCCCTGCATTCAGGGATAGGACCGCGAAAAATGAAGGCTGTGCCAACCTTTGCCTGGGTCTCTCCAACCAATGTAACAACCATGAACTTCACCTCCTGATTACTAAATTACCTTAGTGATCTTTGCTAGATTCTCGGCAGCCTCGTAACTTAAACCGTTGTCCCCCAAGATCGTATACCTGTCAGGATTGATCTTATGTGCGTTGGTCAAGGCGGAAATCACCTCTTCATCCTCGATTCCCAGCCTCTTTGCCGTTGTGGGGGCACCAATGTTAAGCAGTGCCTCTCTTAGTTTTTTCCAATCCCCCCCGTGAAGATACATCATCATTATGGATCCCACACCGCACTGCTCCCCATGTAATGCCGGTTTTTTAGCGATTTCATCCAAGGCATGGGAGAACTTGTGTTCCGAGCCGCTTGCCGGTCTTGAGGAGCCTGCAATGCTCATAGCAACACCTGATGAAACCAGGGCCTTGGCCACATACCATGAAGACTCTTCAATTCCGGGTTTGATCATATCCGAATTCTCAATCATGAACCTGCCTGTAAGATTTGCCAGCATGGAGGCCGAACTTGAGAAATCCTCATTTTTCAGCCTTTGGGCCAACTTCCAGTCCATTACGGCAGTAATATTGGACACCACATCGCCGCAGCCTGCGGCAAGCAATCTGTAGGGTGATTGTGCGATAATATATGTATCTGCAACAACTGCAAGCGGGGTTTGGGCTGTAATGGATTTTCTTTTACCCTCAAGGATAATGGAAGCCCTTCCCGATACGATACCGTCATGGGATGCAGCTGTTGGAACGCTCAGAAACGGTATATTGCTCTCGAATGAGGCGCATTTTGCTACATCAATTGGTCTTCCTCCCCCCACACCCAATACGAACTTGGCTTTCATTTCCGAAATTTGGTTCTTGACATTGTTGATATTTTCGGTATTTGCATCAATGATCGTCATTAGATTCATATTAAATCCAATATCTGCAAGGATCTGCTCCGCGTGATCGCCGGCGATCTTTTTTGTGACCTCGTCCGAGACTATCAGGCCTGTTTTTCCGAGATGGAGCCTTTTACAAACATCACCCACCTCGTTTATCACCTCGTGCCCCACCTTTATTATTCTCGGAAGCTCCGTGGTTTTGGATTTCGTGAAAGTATCGTTCATTATAGACGCTCCTTACCTGATGGAGAGGTTAATATAGGACTTTTCCCTTTTCAAATTATCGGTTGATTAGGAGCGGATATGGTATTGGTAGATTTTAAAGCATTCTATGGTCGATACGGCGGGAAAATATGGCTTTTTGGCATTTTAGCAGTATTCATCGTCCTTGCCTTGGGATGCCTCCTAGCTTCTGAGCTCTTCTGGGATAAATTCATCTACAGGTATTATTGGGGTCCAGTGGAAGTGGATGCTCTGGAATCAGGTCCGATTGTTCAATCAGATGGTTATGAGATAACCCAGGGGTACACCCTGGTTTCTGAAATTACCTACGGAATCGTGCTTATTTTGGCGTTATACGGCCTTTACAGGCTCCTAGAGCGATTTAAGATAAAAATTGACCTGAGATTTGTTCTTTCGGTAATGCCGTTTTTTTTCCTGGGGGGGACCCTGCGTGTTTTGGAGGATGCTGAATTGCTTAGGGAGCCCTATGTGTACATCTTTATTTCGCCTTTGATATATTTTGTCATAGGGGCCGTGATAGTGGCGGCTCTGCTGTTCAATGTATCCCTAAAGGATAGCAAGAAACACTCCTTAAAAACGAAGTTGATTCTGGCAAGTATGGTGTTTGTTGTATTTGATATAATCTATATTCTCATATTCGTTTTCCAGAAAGACGGTTTCAATTATATGGTCCATCCCATTGTCCCCGTCATCTTATCCACTGCCCTCCTCTTTTTTTTGATTGTATTTTCAAGAAAAGAAAAGGAATTCGACCCGTATCTATCCCTCTTTCTGTTCGGCATGTTCCTTCTGGTGTTTTCCATATTCGTTATCATGTTGTGGCCAGAAATCGATGAATGGACAGACGCATATATCGATGCACACTCCGGGATGGATGATAGGAGCGATATAACCACACGACCCTTTGCAGGACCGGTGATCATCTTCATAACCATTGGCATCACCTTGATCACATTCACGTTTGCCAGGCTCTTGGCAAATAAGCATAAGAAAATTGGAATTTTTGCAGACCCGATAAACTTATGGATAATCTTCGGCCAGATGCTGGATGCCAGTGCCACCTATGTTGGCGTGGATTTCTATGGTTATTCGGAAAAGCACCCAGTTCCTGATTTCTTCTTCAAAACATTCGGTACATCCCTTGTATTTATTCCCATAAAATTGATTTTGGCGTTGATGGTGATTTACCTGATCGATATCTCGTTTAAGGACGAACTGAGGAAATATCCAATCCTTTTGGGGTTGATTAAGGTAATTGTCATAGTGCTGGGTCTAGGTCCGGGGACCAGGGATTGCGTAAGGTTAGTAATGGGAGTTTGAAGAAGTTGTTAATTGTACCCTTTATGATACAAAAACCTACTTATATTCACAGTAGATTAAGGTAGCGGTAACCCCTATGATAAAGAAAGTTTTTACAATCATTATAATCATGGTATTGGCAGTGGCTGCGTACATCGTTCTCAGGGATTTACCCTCTCCTTCAGATGAGACCTTCGAGGTTTCCCGGATAATCGACGGCGACACAATCGAGCTTTCAAACGGAGACAGGGTCAGATTGATTGGCATCAACACCCCGGAAACAGGTCAGCCTTATTATAATGAGGCAACAGAGAAATTGAGGGAATTGATAGGTACAAGCACTGTTACCCTGAAAAAGGATGTGGATGATAAAGATCGTTACGGCAGATTGCTGAGATACATTTATGTTAACGATACCTTCGTGAACCTTGAGATGGTAAGAGAGGGATATGCCATTGCTTACGACTACGAACTTAATGTAAAATATTCGGATGAATTCCATGAGGCGGAGCAGGAGGCAAGGGAAGCCCGATTGGGAATATGGACACGATCAGAGTTCACCCTTACAATATCTCTTTTGCACGCGGATGCAGAGGGTGACGATAACCAGAATCTTAATGATGAGTATGTGGTATTTGAAAATAACGGCAATACAACTCTTATTTTGAAGGATTGGACGGTACAGGATGAGGCCAACAATTATTACGTCTTTCCCGAATATGGTTTGGTAAACGGAACCTCTGTAACTCTTTATACGGGCTCGGGTTCTGATGGTTCCACTGAACTTTACTGGGGAAGCTCAAATCCCATCTGGAACAACGATGGCGACACCCTCTACCTGAGAGATGCAGACGGTTTTTTGGTGAATTATTATAGTTACTGATTCTATTCTTCTTTGGGTGGAATCAACCCCGAAAAACGCACGATTTCAAGCTCTTCCTTTTCCCGCTCCTTGTATAACAAATTCATTCCAAGAGAATCGGAAGGCATATGCCCGGCCACAATAACATTGATATGATGCTTTTTAGCAAGTTCTATATGGTCCTCTTTGATGTGCATGCAGATGTACGTACCTACGCCTGCTGTTTCAAAGGCTTCGTAGAGGGTCTTTGCACCTCCAGTACCACCTGCGAATTTCACAGCCACCTTACCCGCCCTGTTCTTTTCCTTTCCCACAATGACCCCCGGGACCGTTGTTCAGGAGGGTTGCCATGCGATATTCTGGGATGGATTTGATATGGGATACCACATCGCCCACCCTCACGAAATCCATCTTGTCCAGTTCCTTCTGCATATGATCCTGGGCCAGGATGTCGGCGGGGCTGTGTGTGCACATGATGTTCACTCCCAAAAGTCGTGCCGAATCCACTGCCTGGTTGTGGTTGAAAGGAAGCATTGCTCTTTGAACCTCTGAAATCCGGGGTTCCATGAGCTGCTCGGCGACATTGATAGGCACACCCCACTGGGCATAAAAATCCTTCTGAAGATCCATGACTTTGTACAGCCCCGGCATACCTTTTCCTCTGGGATGGTGTCCGATCACCAAATCGATTTTTGCGCCCTTTTCATCGAGTCTTTCGGCAACCAATACCTCAGCTGTATCAATATTTATGCCCATGAGCACTTTCTTTACTTCAGGGTCGTCCGGATTGTTGAGTATGCGGGAGTCGTCGTAAGGATTCCACAGCCTCTCGGAATCAAACTGCCATTTTTCGGTTTCATCCAGTTTATCATATTCCTTCTTTGCATCCTCAAGATACCTTTTCACGCCTTCTTTTCCCCTGGGGTCCTTTTCCATCCCTCTTTCAATGGCATATTTGAATAACTGGCTAGCTTTCATTTATATTCAACCTCGAAGGTTAATGAGTTTATCTGATAAAGATGATTTGCCCACTGTGAAAACCTTATATATCTTAATTCAAATGCCCTTCACACATTTATTTGTGTTAAATTAAGGGAGGTATTAATTATGGCACAACCAGATAAGATTAAAACATGGCAGATGATACAGCCGTGGACCAAGGATAGAGATACAGGTGAGGTGACCGAAGGTAAATTGGAGCATACCGAGATTCCTGTTCCGGAATTGAAAGAAGGCGAGGTTTTAGTTGAGGTTGCAGGTTGCGGTGTATGCCATACCGACCTGGGATATTTCTATCATGGCGTACCCACGGTCACAAAGGCACCTTTAACACTTGGCCATGAGGTTTCAGGTGTTATCGTTGCAGGGGATGAGAAATACATTGGCAAGGAGGTAATAATTCCTGCCGTGATGCCGTGCAATGGCTGCCCCATATGTGATGCAGGCCGCGGGAACAGATGCCTGGCCCAGAAGATGCCGGGAAACAGTATGGGTATATTTGGGGGTTTCTCAAGCCACATCCCGGTTCCGGTGGGTGATCTTTGCTTTGTTGAGGATCGCGGTGATTTTGCACTTGAGGAACTGGCCGTGATTGCAGACGCTGCCACAACACCGTATCAGGCCTGTGTTCGGGGCGATGTCAAGGAAGGTGACAATGTCATTGTAATAGGGGTTACAGGAGGTGTGGGGGTCTACATGGCCCAGATGGCCAAGGCTTTTGGAGCAAAGATAGTGGTTGGAATCGCAAGAAATCCAGAGAAACTGGAACGTGCCCTGAAGTTCGGAGCAGACTTTATTATCAATTCCACAGACAAGGACGCAAAAACCATAAAAGGGGAGTTCAAAGCCATTTGCAAGGAAAACGGCCTCCCCCACAATTACGGCTGGAAGATATTTGAGGTAACAGGAACCGCAGCAGGTCAGGACATTGGGCTTACGCTACTTTCGTTCACAGGTAAATTGATAGTCGTAGGTTTTGGAATGCAGAAGAACCAATACTCGATTTCCAGATTGATGGCCTTTGATGCAGATATCATGGGCACCTGGGGATGCCTGCCAAAGTACTATAATAACGTGCTGAAATGGGTACTGGATGGCACAATCCAGATCAAGCCTTTCGTGGAAACCAGGCCCATGAGCCAGATCAAAGAGGCTTTTTCCGAGGCAAAAGCTGGAAAACTCACAAAGAGGATCGTGTTGACCCCGGATTTCGAGTAGGGCATAAGGGGGCTTATGTTCTTTATCCAAGACTTCTCTCTAGGTCCCAGTTCCTTATTTTCCAATCTATTCTATGAATAAAAATTAAAAAAAAAGAAGGGGAGAGGGAAAGTTCATCTGCTAGTGAATGGGGCTATGTAGATGCTCATGAGAGTATCCGCCGTTGT